>SKGY01000058.1 GCA_007117235.1 Balneolaceae bacterium | reverse complement strand
CTAAAAGTGTGCGGTCTGTGACTATTCTGTTGCTACTGTTTGTCGGGAGAGAGTGTGCAATATTTACAGATTCCGGGTTGTTGCCTGTTGCATAGATCACCGCATCAAATGCTGAACTGTCAATCGAAGTGTATTTTTCGCCCGTTAGAATGTCCACGCCTCGGCTACTCAAAATTTTGGTCGTTCTCTCTGAAGCTTGGGGCGGAAACCCACTGAGCAGTCTGCTATTCAGCTCTGTAATAGTGATTTTGCAGTTATTCTGATTTTTAGGATGACTCAGATTCAGCGCAATTTCAGTTCCGGCAGCTCCACCGCCTTTGATAAGGATATTTTTCACACGACCGGATATAATCTTCTTTTTCAGTGAAAGAAGCTCAGACATTGGTTTTACCGGGTACCCATTTTCAATGTTTGGTTGATTGCGGGTTGATGCACCCACATTTATAACAAGCAGATCAAAAGGAGTTGAACTTCCATTTTCTGTGGAGATGATTTTATTGTGATGGTCAACAGATGTGACCCGGTCCTGAGAAAAGTGAACACCATATCGATCGCAAAGCTCCTCCAAATCGATCGCGGTTTGATGCCACTCATAAAAACCACCCATATATTGTGGCAGTGCCCCGGAGTAAACAAGATATGGTTCAGCCGAAATCAATGTGATTGAAAGATTTTTTTCTCTCCAGATATGTCCCATTTTAATAAGAGGGAGAGAGGCGTGACCCCCACCGGCTATGACAAGATTTTTGAGGGGGTAAGTTTTCATCTCTTAGTGGTTTTTAGAGAATTACCTGTTAAAAACAGGAATAAACTCTTTCATAGGCAATTCCGGATAATCGCCATTGTCCTCTTGAGGACGCTCAAGCGTCATTTCATAAGTAACTTTGTCGGTCCTGTAATACCTTCGCTGAAAATAAACGGGCTTGTTTCCGATGGTATATGTAGATCGTTCGATCATAAGCAGGGGTGAGCCTTCGTCTACCTTGAGTTCGCTTGCTAGTGATTTATCTGCAATGTCTGCGGTGAATCTGTATGTTCCCCTTATGACACTAATGTCGTACTCCTCCTCAAGAATTTTATAGATGGTTGAGCTTTTGAGCTTTTCGAGTGAAAGTAGTTGTCCGTATAGAATCGGCAGCCATGTACTGTCAAATGCAACAGGACTTCCATCTGCCATCCGGAGACGATCTACTTGCATTACTTTTGTGCCTTCATCAAGCTGGAGAGGAGGCAACAACCATGAGGGGGCGTCAATAATTTTAAACTCGTGTACTTCAGATGAGGCATTTAGTCCGGCTTTAGCCATATCCTCATTGAAGTCGGTAAGACGAACAAGGTTGTGTGGTGTTCGTTTGTCGCTAACGAAAGACCCAAGTCCCTGGCACCGATAAATAATCTCTTCACTTTCGAGTGACTGTAGCGCCCTTCTGATGGTAACCCGGCTTACATCAAATTTCTTTGCAAGATCATTTTCGGATGGCAGCTTCTCTTCGGCTTCAAATACACCGTCTTCAATTTGGCTACGGAGCCATTGTGATATTTGACTATGACGTGGTATTCCTTTTTTAAGCATCTGTATTTTATATAATATTCGGTAGAAATATATGGAATAATTCCAGTAGTATCAATACATGTTAATACAAGTTAAATTGGTTTTTGATTATTAAAAAGATGAATAACAAATAAAGGCCAACTTGTATTGACAAGTAGTAACATATCTCTTATCTTAGTTCCGAAACGATATAACAAAACACAATTAACACTATGTTTGATTTTTTATATGAACCTTGGCCCTGGTATGTAGCCGGTCCTATTATCGGGTTAACCGTACCCATTTTACTGCTTCTTGGTGGAAAAATGTTTGGTGTATCCGAAAACCTGCGTCATGCCTGCGCAGCTTGCAATTTTGGCAACGTTGAATTTTTTAATTACGACTGGAAATCTGCCGGCAAATGGAACCTGACATTTTTAGTTGGGTCAGTTTTGGGTGGATTCTTAGGGGGGTATGTATTTGCAAACCCCGAGCCTATTCAGCTGGCATCATCCACAATTACGGAACTACAGGCATTAGGTATTCAAGATTTTAATGGACTGGTTCCGGATGACCTGTTTGCTTGGGATGTATTGGGAAGTGGTGTGGGTCTAACCGTGCTGGTTTTGGGTGGTTTTTTAGTAGGATTTGGAGCCAGATATGCAGGCGGATGTACTTCCGGTCATGCTATTTCAGGACTATCTGATCTGCAGCTTGCATCCCTAATAGCAGTAATAGGATTCTTTATCGGAGGTCTTGTTATGACATACTTCCTCTACCCAATCATTTTATCATAAACGAAAAGACAATGAAATTAGCAGAGTATTTAAAATATTTATTGATCGGTACAGCCTTTGGTTTTGTGCTGATTAAATCAGAGGTAGTATCCTGGTTCAGAATCCAGGAGATGTTCAGGTTTGATTCCATTCATATGTACGGAATAATCGGACTGGCAGTTGTTGTGGGAATAATCTCAGTACAGATTATCAAGCGAAAGAATATGAAGGATGCAGAGGGCAATCCAATATCTATTCCGCCAAAAGATGCATCTCAGGTAACACGATATATTGTAGGTGGATCAATCTTTGGATTGGGATGGGCGCTTTTAGGAGCTTGTCCGGGACCAATGTTCGCACTACTTGGAAGTGGATTGACAATTATGGTAATTCCTATTCTGGCGGCAATAGCGGGCACTTATACGTATGGCGTATTAAGGGATAAGTTGCCACATTAAGTTCAAAGTTGATAAAATTAAACTATGAAGTGTCCCCCTTTGAAGGGGGCAATGGGGGATGACATGTAATGATTATGATTGAACATAAATCAAAATTATCGATAACACACCCCTGATTGTTAGCTGAGCGCTTCACAATCTGTCCCCTTCACGCCTAATGCGGACAGGCTCTAGAGG
>SKGY01000084.1 GCA_007117235.1 Balneolaceae bacterium | reverse complement strand
CCCCAGAAACCCTCCTCTGCGTCACAGGCAACAATACTGAATGTGGAAAGTTCGGGAACAGCCTCATCATAGACGTGTTGGGCTATCGAGGCATTCGGATTGAAAAGAATAAGGGTGTATATCACTAAAAGAGCTGAGAACAGAGTAATGGTGTTTAGATGATTCATGAGAAAAAATGATTTTTATATTTTAAAGACGGCTCTTGAATATGCATAATTCGGTGATTCCTTCAAATGAGTGTGACCTGATACTTTTGTATTGTGAGTCAATTAATTAACTGAAATATGGTCCTGAAGGCTACCACCCCCGGCCCCTCCTTACACAGGAGGGGAGATTTTTTTGCCCTGATTTACAATCGGATCTAGTTAAAAGTTTTATATTTAAGTGAATTTGAACCGAACTGAAGCCATAGCACATGCCTCCTGCCAGAATTGTCAGTCTTGTACCCTCACTCACCGAACTTCTGTTTGATCTCGGTTTAGGGAGGTCTGTAGTGGGGCGAACCCGATTCTGCATTCACCCCCGAGAAAAGGTTGAATCTGTGCCGATCATTGGCGGAACCAAAAATCCACGAATCGATAAAATTCGTGAACTAAAGCCCGATTTGATCATCGCCAACAAAGAGGAGAACCGAAAAGAGGATGTGGAAGAGCTTCAGAAAGATTTCGAGGTGATGGTCACTGAAATCGACACCATCGAAGAGGCGCTTTTTGCCATTCACGACATTGGGTGGACATGTAGCGTTCAGGAACAGGCAAAACAGCTGATCTCAGATATTCAGAATGAGCTTATAAATGTACCGGATGAACCTGCAATTTCGGCCGCTTATTTTATCTGGCGCGATCCCTGGATGAGCGTTGGCAATGACACCTACATCCACTCCGTACTGGATCACTGGAATTTGAAAAATGTATACGCTGATAAGACCCGATACCCCAAAACATCATTGTACGAGCTTACACTTAAAAATCCTGAATTGATTCTTTTGAGCAGTGAGCCCTACCCGTTCAAAGAGAAGCATATAGCGGAGGTGAATCAGTTTTGTCCCAAATCAAATGTCATACTGATTAATGGAGAGTGGTTTAGCTGGTATGGATCCAGAATGCTGCACGCTTTTAAACAGTTGAATCTCTTTCGAAAAGCGATCGGATAATTAACGGAGCATTCCCGGACCTGAAACAATAGCTTTACATTTTCAAACGTTTTACTGTTTTTGACTATCTTCAAGCTATGAAACACCACTTTTTCATTCATCTGCTATTTTTACTGATCCTTCCTTTTACTTCTATTGCCCAGCAAAGTGAGATTTCAATTCAGGAGAGGGATCGCGCCATGGATTATTTTATTCAGGGTATATCCGATTTTGAAAATGAAGATTTTGAGCGGGCACTTGATAACCTTACAGCAGCGCACCTCATCCTGTCTGAAGATCCCGGAATAAATTACTCACTTTCAGATGTATACTTCTCTATGGGTGATTTCAGCAATGCTGCTTATTACGGGCAAATTGCTGCTTCCGCTGATCCAGAAAACAAGTGGTATCATATTAATCTGGCAAATATATATCGACAGTCAGGCAGAAACAGTGCTTCAATTGAGGCGCTGGACAATGCGCTGGAATATCACCCCAACGATGTGGATATGCTTTTTATGAAAGCGGGTCTCTTTACCGAATTCGGAGAGCTCTTAAAGTCTAATGAAGTTTACGATAAAATTATCGCTGTAAGAGGCAGTGAGTTTGAACTGCATCTCAGAAAGTTTCAAAACTATAACGCCCTCAGAATGACAGCCGAAGCTTTAAAAGAGCTTGAAATTATGCGGGATATTAATCCCGGAAATCTGAGTACGCTTCACACCATAAGTCAGTTCTATCTTGAGCTTGGTGATGAAGATTCTGCTCGTGAAACACTGCTTGATGCCAAAGAGAGAAATCAGAGAGATCCTCAAACGCTCATCCTGCTGGCAGAAATTTTTATCAACAACAATGAGTGGGAAGAGTTGGGCGACACTTTTATCTCGATGATTGAAGATCCGCTAATCTATCCGACTCAGAAAATGGAACTTGTTCGGTTTCTCTATCTTCAGCACACACAAAACCCGGAAGAAACGATACTGGCAACTCAAGCCGAAAAGGCAATTACTGTATTTAGCAGAAGCGAGCCTGAATTTGGTCCCGCACAGCTTATTGCTGCTGAGTTTTTCATGCAGCGCAACCAACTTGACTTAGCGCTTGAAACTCTGGAGCGAGCCAATGAGGCAGTTCCTGAAGAGGCCGATGCATGGACCCAGCGGATGCAGATCTTATTTACACAGCAACAGTATGACAAGGTTATTGAACTCTCAGCTACTGCGGATGAAAAAGCCCCTAATAATGCGTTTATAAAATTCTTTACCGGCGCTTCATACATGCTTAAAAATGATTATGAATCGGCTGAAAAGTGGCTTGAAGATGCCACTACTGCTCCGGGTCGGCGATCCATCCGATCACTTGTCTACAGTACGCTGGGTGACGTTAAAAATGATCTCGATAAGTGGGAAGAAGCTGTAGAATCTTACGAAATGGCACTTCGCCTCGATTCGGATAATCACAATGCCATGAACAATTATGCCTACTTTATGTCTCTGCGAATGGAGAGACTTCCCTATGCGCGCGAATTGTCTGAGCGGGCAAACACTCTGGAACCGGGAAATGCAGCTTATCTAGACACTCTGGGGTGGATTCATTTTAAAAAAGGGAACTATGAAAAAGCAAAAATGTATATAGTGCAATCGGTTGAGACAGGTGATGCAAGTGCTGAAGTATATGAGCATCTTGGTGACGTCTATGAAGCACTCGATGATCTTGAATCAGCCCGCGAGTGGTGGCAAAAAGCATTTGAACTGGACAGTGAAAGAGATTACCTGCAAGATCGATTACAATAACCTGAAGGGAACCATTTAACTTTCTGAGTG
>SKGY01000185.1 GCA_007117235.1 Balneolaceae bacterium | reverse complement strand
CTCCCCGCGAAATTTGGTTCCGGCAACCAGTGCCCCCATATCAAGCGCCACAACCTGTTTTGTTTTTAGGCCTTCCGGAACGTCACCACGAACAATACGCAGTGCCAATCCCTCAGCAATAGCGGTTTTACCCACGCCGGGTTCACCAATCAATACAGGATTGTTTTTGGTTCGGCGTGAAAGAATCTGCATCACACGGCGGATCTCCTGATCACGTCCAATCACCGGGTCAAGTTTGTTCTTTTCGGCTAACTCATTCAGGTTCCGGGCATATTTTTTTAGTGCCTGATATCGGCTCTCGGCATTGGGATCATCAACCGTTTGTGAACCGCGAACATCTTTTAAGATGGTTAAAACCTGATCTTTCTGTACTCCATTATCTTTTAACAGCTTGCCCGCCTCAGATGATGAATCAACTATTCCCAAAAGAACGTGTTCGGAGCTGATGTATTCATCACCCAGATCAGTCGCCTCTTTTTGGGCTTTGTCAAACACTCCTTTTGTATTATTTGAGAGATACTGACCCGAGACTGATGACCCTTTCACAACCGGAAAAGATTTTATCGCCTTATTCAGGCTTTCTCTAAAGCTATTCAGGTTCACCCCGATTTTCTTAAGTATCTGTACGGTTACATTATCCGAATCAGATAACAGAGCACTCAGAACATGAGCAGGCTCAACTGCCTGATGATTTTCATTCTGAGCCAGTTCGAGGGCTGATTGAATTGCCTCTTGTGCCTTAATCGTAAATTTGTTGAAATTCATTTTAACTCCATTTAATTGCTTATTTATATCAATATGGAGCTAAAACCGTACCTAAATCAATTCACTGTCGGAATTGCAGTTTGATGCACGTTTAGATCTGAATTTCTTGCCAGGAATGGGCGTCTTTGTCAGCAGACTGTCAAAATTGATCGTTGTTTAAGTATCCTGACATAAAAAAAGCCACCTGCGATATCTCTATTGATTATCACAGGCGGCCTATAAAGTTTATAATTTAAGCATGGTCAGAACTTAGTTTGAAACTGTGAACTGATCGCTTTGAACTGAATTTTGAAGCTCATAGAAGATTTTGTTCTGGTCACTGGTGTCAAGCATTTCTGCAAGTATTTCCGGTGAATTGAAGCTGTCTTGATTTCTCATGTAAGTGAGAGTCAGATATGCTTTGAATCTTAAGGACTGAGATGTTGATTCAGTTACAATTTTTCTAAGCTGTTTTTCGATGCCTTCAGATTTGAAATCCTGATAGTTTATTTTCATCTCTATAACATTGAATAGTGAAGATTCTACAACACCGTAAACGCCTGAATTGAGATTAGTGATAATTGCTTTCTCAATTTTTTCTGTATCCGATTGGCTGAAAGTTCTTTCAATACCGGTAGTGTCTGACACAGCTACAACATTTGCTGTTACAGAAGTGATAACTGTTAACGAAAGTAAAGATGCTGTGATGATTGTGATTACTGTTTTCATAATGAGTACCTGATTTATATTAATTGTCGAGAGTTTTTTAACTCTGTTATAAGATATGCAGTCATTCGTGTCAGAGTCTACTTTTCAAAGTCTACTAAATAGTTGATCATCAATTGTTTAAGCGACATAATTACAGGAAAGCCCTTCCAATACACCAACTCTTAACATTGCCTTAACAACTACTCAAATTTCCTTTTTTGATTCACTCAAAATCTGATCGGAAAAGCCCTTACAATTTATTTAAAAACGGAAAGCGCTTCTTTTTTGATGATATCACACTCTGACAAATAAACAGGAGAAATTGCTGTTTTTCAGGTTAAGGAAGCGCTTCAATTTCAATACTCGAGACATAGTTACAGATAAGTCTTATCATTTTTTTAAGGTTTTTGAGAGTGAAAGAATCAATAGAAAGTTAAATTTCACATATTTGAATTTTGTCTTCGTCTGTTCAATCGATAGATTAATACAATTGTCTTTTTAATTTGGAGCTAGATATGAAAAAAGTGAGATTTGACGGCTTAACTATTGAGCTGGTCAGTGGTGATATTGTACAACAACCGGATTGTGATGCGATTGTCAATGCTGCAAATGCAGAATTGCAGACCGGAGGTGGCGTGGCAGGAGCTATTCATTCAGCAAGCGACCCGGAACTTGCACAAGAAACACGACCTTTTGCACCAATAAAACCGGGTGAAGCTGTTATCACTTCAGCTCCAAACCTGCCAAATAAATACATTATTCACTGCCTGGGACCTGTTTACGGCCGAGATAAGCCTGAAGATAAGCTTCTAAAAAACTGCTATAAAAATGCGCTGTTATTAGCTGAAGAAAACGGTATAGAATCCATCGCATTTCCGGCAATATCGACCGGGGCATTTGGATACCCAAAGAAGGAGGCTGCTACAATTGCCTTTCAGACAGTAAAAGAGACCGCTTCGGAATTGGATGTGGTCTCTTTTGTGAGATTTGTGCTTTGGAGCCCTGCAGATTACAACCTGCACTGGGATGTCCTTAAGGAGATGTAGAGTGTGCCATCTATGTTTCGTCATTCTGAACTTGATTCAGAATCTCCCATTTTTGCAAAGACAGGAGATCCTGAATCAAGTTCAGGATGACTTAAGATTAGTTGATATTTTCTACCCCTCAATCACTCACCGTAAATATCATTCAAGACCCCGGCCATTCTGACTCCGGCTTGCAGTAATCTCAAATAGATAATGTCCTTGTTGTAGAATCTATATTCGTAGCCCAGACGAACATTTGACGGGAGATCATAAACACGATCACGATAGGTCATTGATTCGTGAGCCCAATCGCGAACCGTAGCCTGCTGCCACTCGCTGATCTGTTCCGGTGTAGCCGTGTTCAATTCCCGGGCCAGTTCCGTAAAACTCATCTGGAATGAGTTGATGATATCACTATCCCAAACCCTGTGAAGGTTAGAATTTCCACCCATCCACTGCACACGAACGTCATTTCCTCCTCTATCATCTCCGGTGCCCACATGTAGCGGCTGATGAATGTCGCCCACCATGTGCATCACCATTTTGAGCTTTTCTCTCTCATCTGTTTCACTGAGTCCGCCCTCTTTTAGCTCTGAAATCAGTGTTTCGAGCGCCCAAACAATATCACCATCCTCTTCCTGATACTCCCCGGCCTCTTCATAAGTCATACCATTGGGTATGGTAGTCCAATGCCATGTTGATGTATAGTTGTAGCTGTCATCAGACCGAATATCATCCATCCAAACTGTAGCAAGTGCCATACTTGTGTTACCAAGTATACTGTTAACCCGCTCTCTTGCGGTATCTGTTAAATGATATTCTGCAATTTCACCGGTAACGTAGTGGCCGATTTGACCCCATTTTTCTGAATTCTTATCTGTTTCTGTGATAAGAGTTAGTCCTAAAAAAAGAAAAAGTATTTTCATGAAAACGTTTTTAATTAAAAGTGCACGGAATAAGATACACGCTTCAATTTTACGATAAAGTAAAATATTGAATTCTCTCCATCTATTTGGGTGGCACTCCTATCTTTCTGTTCTGATTTGACTTCACATCAATATGCTATTTTTGTATTCTTTGCTGTTCGTTAAGATGTAGTCTAACTCTAACTAACTCTATGATATGCGAATACTTATACTACTTTTTCTGCTTTTATCGCTTTTCCTAAGCACAGCTTATGGTCAAGAGTCGATCGGTTTTTCAGATTCTGAAAATATTGAACCGTTGATTGAGTACAGGCTACCCGCCTGGGGATACTCAAATCTATTTTGGGATTTTTCATTCCGAAGTAACCTGGAAGGCGTCAATAGAGATGATGATTCACGTAAATTCAATGATATTTCAGGCATTTTATCTCCTACCTACAACCGGTTCTATGAATCGGAAGAGAGAGTTTCAAACCGATTTTTAACCCCTTCAATCAACTATAACAGATTTAATAATCCCGGTTTTGCTGAAAATGAAAATTTAAACAGACAGTTTGAACTTGGCTTGAGAGGGGCATTGAACGATAGATTTTATCTTGATCAGCGGGATATTTTTCTTATCCGATCGTTCCAGGGTAACTTCCGACAGCTACATTCAAAAGAGTTCAGAAGCTCTGACATCGATGGTATAACAACGGATATAAACCGACTTCAAAGAAATTTCTCTACCACAATAGGTGGTGGTATTGGTATTGGGCGGCTCAGGAATATAAACCCTATGATTCGTGCACTTCGCATGAATGAGCGACTGAATTCTTTAGGTTCAGAGCAGGAAATGACTTTAAACGACCTTAGAAATGCTTCAGAACAGTTCACAAAAGTTAATGGGTACAACCAGGTATATGATCGTCCGGACAAATATTTTTGGGGAGATATGGATTCTGAAATATCACCCAATTTAATGGCTCTAAATCCTTTTGACCTGTTTTATCTTACAGATGTATTTTCAGAAAGTATTGGGCAGCGGCTTGAAGGGGGGGAAGTGGTTGCTCAATTAGACCTCAATCACAGTGTTAATTACTTAGAAACTATTGACAACATCCCCGACAGCGAATCTTCTCAATTGAACCGAACAACAATGCTTAGTCCCAATGTTATGGGGGTGTGGTACAGAAATCTGGATTTGAAAAATCAAGTCGGGCTTATTGCACAGATCTCCTATAATACAGATATAGCAAGTGGCAGTAACTTCTCATACTACACTTTACAAACAAGAGCTGAATGGTTGCATACAATCACAGACCGTTTCCTTGCGCAGCCTTACATAAGCTATATTCGGTTTATGAATGATATAAAAAATCAGAACCTGTCGGTCGGATCTTCATTTAATTATTATGTAGAAAATAATCTCTCGATTTTTACCACCATCCAATACACTTACATCAAAAATGAGATAAATAATTTCAGTGAATCGAGAAACCGGTTTCAATTAAATGCGGGTGTTCGTTACTACATGAGAAGGGGGCTATTCTAAAGAATTGGAAAGTGAGGGTCTTACATTAGACCAGTAAATTTGTGCTTCTGTAAGAGGGACAGATTTAACTCAGGTTTATTTTAATTGCGCTGCTTTGCAAGCTCTTTGAACAACTCTTTCTCTTTTTCCGTTAGATTTTCAGGTAGTTGTATTTCAGCCTTGATGAAATAATTTCCCCGTGCGGATGACTTTTTAAATTCAGGTAGTCCTCTGCCGGCCAGTCTGAAAACTTTACCATTTGGCGTTTCAGGAGGAATATTCAGCTTAACTTTTCCTTCCAGTGTTTGCACTTTCAGTTCTCCACCAAGAAGTGCTGTATAAAGATCAAGAGGAAGTGTTTGAACAATATCTCTTCCCTTTCTTTCAAAGCCTTCCGGAATGTTTATCTTTACTTTAAGATATAAATCGCCCTTTGGTCCGCCTAAGGGAGATGCCTGTCCGTGGCCTCTAAGCTTAAGTCGTTTTCCGTCCTCAATACCTGCAGGAATTTTAACTTTTACTTTCTCCCCGTTAATCTGAAGCTGTTTTTCTACGCCTGAAACTACATCATCTAAGCTTATTTGAATTTCAGCTTCTGTATCTCTCCCTCTTTGCTGTGCCCGAGATCTTGTATAACCCTGCTGACCTCCTCTGCCGTAAGAACCTCCATTTCCCTGACCTCCACCAAAGATTGTCTCAAAAAAGCTGGAGAATGGGCTGCCACCACTTTGTTGACCACCGGCGAACATCTCTTCAAAATTTACATTCACCCTCTGGCCATCCCCATATTGTGACCAGTTAAAATCATTAGGATTAGCTCCTGCCTGCTGATAGTTTTTCCAATCGTGACCTACCTGGTCATATAACTTTCTCTTCTCAGGATCCTTTAATACTTCGTACGCCTCACCTATCTCCTTAAATTTAGCCTCAGCTTTTTTGTTATTTGGATTCTTATCGGGATGAAATTTAGCCGCCATTTTACGGTACTTCTTCTTAATCTCATCCTGAGAAGCGTCTCTCGAAACCCCTAATATGTTATAGTAATCTTTATAGTCCATAATATTCAGATTTTATCTAAATACAGAGCAAATCCGGTGCCACCACCTTACATTTTGTGAAATTGACAGCTTCATCAGACGAATTGCTATTACACTTCACGTCCCGGTTCTGCCTCGATTTCTCTTGATATAAAAAAGAAAAAGCCTTCCCAATTGCTCAGGAAGGCTTTGATTTCTATAAATATGCTGTTCAACTTACTTCTTGTCGTCGTCTTCTTCGTCAACAACTTCATAGTCTGCATCTACGGCATCATCGCCTTCAGCAGCTCCTTCCGTTTCTGCCGAATCACCCTCAGAAGCAGCTGATTGTTGTTCAGCTTCAGCCGCCTGATAAATCTCTTGTGAGGCTGCTGCCCAAACCTGATTCAGCTCTTCGATAGCAGGCTCGATCTCGTCCACGTTTTCTGCTTTGTGGAGCTCTTCGAGTTTGCTTAAAGCTTCTTCAATCTTGGTTACATTGCCTTCAGAGATTTTATCCTTGTGCTCATCAAGCTGCTTACGAGTTGAGAAGATCAATGAGTCTGCCTTGTTCAAAGTCTCAACGCGCTCACGGATTTTCTTATCCTCTTCGGCGTGCTCTTCAGCAGACGATTTCATTTTCTTAATCTCTTCCTCAGATAAGCCTGAAGATGACTCAATTCGAATACTCTGCTCTTTACCGGTTCCTTTATCTTTCGCGCTAACGCTTAGAACACCGTTTGCATCAATATCGAACTTCACTTCAATTTGTGGTACGCCACGGGGTGCCGGTGGAATTCCGTCAAGATGGAATCTGCCAAGAGTTCGGTTGTCTTTTGCCTGGGCTCGTTCACCCTGCAAAATGTGGATCTCCACACTGCTCTGGCTGTCAGCCGCAGTTGAAAATGTCTCAACTTTCTGAGTAGGGATTGTTGTGTTAGATTCAATCAGCTTGGTCATAACACCACCTAATGTTTCGATACCCAGTGTTAGCGGAGTTACATCAAGCAATACAACATCATCAACATCACCTGAAAGTACACCACCCTGAATTGCTGCACCTACCGCAACAACTTCATCCGGATTCACGCCCTTGCTTGGCTCTTTACCGAAGAACTCTTTCACTACTTCCTGAATTTTCGGAATACGTGTTGATCCACCAACCAGAATTACCTGATCAATTCCGCTTTTGTCGATTCCGGCATCTTTCAGTGCTTTTTCACACGGTGTGATGGTTCTCTTTACCAGATCATCAACCAACTGCTCAAACTTAGCACGGGTTACATCAATATTTAGATGTTTTGGACCTGAATCTGTTGCTGTAATAAACGGCAGATTCACATTTGTTTTCTGTGAACTTGAAAGCTCAATTTTTGCTTTTTCAGCTGCGTCTTTTAACCGCTGCATCGCCATTGGATCTTTTTTCAGATCAATGCCTTCATCTCTTTTAAACTCAGATGCCAGGAAGTCGATTAACTTCTGATCAAAATCATCTCCACCGAGATGGGTGTCACCGCTAGTTGATTTTACTTCAAATACACCATCTCCAAGATCGAGTACGGAAACGTCAAATGTACCACCACCAAGGTCATACACGATGATTGTTTGGTCTGTGTCTTTTTTATCCAATCCGTACGCGAGTGATGCTGCAGTTGGCTCGTTTATAATTCGTTTTACGTCAAGACCGGCAATTTTACCAGCTTCTTGTGTAGCCTTTCGCTGCGCATCATTAAAGTATGCCGGCACTGTAATTACAGCCTCGGTTACTTTTTCTCCCAGATACTCTTCTGCAGTTTGCTTCATTTTTTGAAGCACCATCGCAGAAATTTCCTGAGGTGCATATTTGCGGTCATCAATTTGTACACGGGCTGTACCGTCATCGTCTGACTTCACAACTTTGTATGAAACCTGACTTGCCTCCTCTTTAATCTCATTAAACATCCGGCCCATAAATCTCTTAATTGAAGAGATCGTTTTATCCGGGTTAGTTATCGCCTGTCGTTTAGCGGGTGCACCAACTAAGCGCTCACCGTCTTTGCTGAAAGCAACAACTGAAGGTGTAGTTCTCCCTCCTTCCGAATTCTGAATTACAACAGGCTCATTACCTTCCATTACTGAAACGCAAGAGTTTGTTGTACCTAAATCTATACCAATTATTTTACCCATAATTCTATTTCCTGTATTCTATGTTTATTATTAAAAATGTTTATTTGATGGGAATCGACGTAGCATCTGCATCGTCAGCAAACCCTGTCTTTTTTAATGAAATACTTAACACACCTTCTTTAAACTCTGCCTTCACAGTTTTTTCATCAGCAAAATCCGGCAGTGCAAAAGCCCTTGAGAATGCGCCCTGTTTTCTTTCACTTCGTATTAATTTTTCGTCGTCTTCCAAAAACAGCTCTCTTTCACCACTAACTGTAAGTACACGGTTCTTTAGAGTAATTTTCACCTGCTTTTTGTTTAACCCCGGTAAATCCAGGATAATTTTATACTCCTCTTTACCTTCAAGTACATCGCTGTTAGGCTCAAAGTCATGCCCATTGTATTGACCTGAAATATTCTTTTCAACAAACTGCTGAATGTCTTTACCCAGTCTTGAAAGCTGCTCTTCTATATTGATGTTAAAGTTGTTCATAATATTTTTTTTGTATGTGAAGCAGTCGAATTGCCTCGTAACTAATACACTATGAGCAACCTCAATGCCAATTCACATGATCAGTATGCATCACTGACGTATTGACATTAGAATAGAAATGAAGGAAAGCCGGTTGTCAGATTGTCAACTGTCAGGCAGACAATTCCTGCAGATGGGTCCAGAATTGAGGATATGAGATATTTGTACACTCGGCATCAGCAACTTCTGACATTCCCGAAGAACGGGTGGCAAGCACGGCTGCAGCCATGGCCATTCTGTGGTCGTGGTAAGATTTGTATTTAGCGGGCCTTGGCTCAAAAAATGGGCTTCCATGGATAATAATCCCATCTTCTTTCAACTCAATATCAGCACCGGCTTCAGCTAGAATTTCATGCATCGCTTCTAGTCTATCTGTCTCTTTGTGCCGTAACTCTTCTGCGCCGGAGATAACTGATGTACCATCTGCAAAACACATGGCCACCATTAATACTGGAATTTCATCAATACAGTTGGGTACTAACTTAGGATCTAAGTTAATAGGCTTAAGGCCGGAGTGTCGAACTGTGATATCTGAAACTGGCTCTTTGCCTTCAAACCGTGGATTATCCTCAGTTATATCCGCCCCCATCTCAATCAATATATCGAGAGCTGCCCTCCTGCTTGGATTCACCCCGGTTGATTGGAGCAAGATTTCAGAGTCCGGATTGATTGAACCTGCAACTAACCAAAAAGCTGCCGCAGAGAAATCTCCCGGCACCCTGTAGTTTTGTTCAGGAAGAGTATCAGATCTACTGCTTTGAACTATCTTACCTGAGCCATAAGCCTCGGACTTTAAACCCAAAAGACGCTCTGTATGATCCCTGCTCGGCACAGTTTCAACAACTTCTGTAATATCATCACCAAATAATCCGGCTAATAAAACAGATGACTTTAACTGGGCACTCGCTATTGGAAGAGGATATCTCATTCCTCTGATTCCATTATGTGCAGAAATTTTTAATGGGGCATATTCGCCATCTCTTCCATCAATTATGCACCCCATTTTCCGTAACGGATTAATAATTCGCTTCATGGTTCTGGAAGAGAGCGACTCATCTCCAATCATTTCACACTCAATTCCTGCACCCGCGAGGATTCCAGCCAAAAGTCTCATAGTTGTGCCGGAATTACCGCAATCTAGTGGTGCTTGAGGGATTTGGAAGCCGTCTCGACCAACACCATCAATTACTACCGTGTCTTCTTGTTGTGTAACATTAACCCCTAATTGCTTTAGACAGCCAAGTGTACTTTGTGGATCAGCCGCTGAAGAGTAGTTACTGATAGTACTCTTACCAGATGACAGTGCCGCAAACAGTGCGGAACGGTGTGATATTGACTTGTCGGGAGGTGTAAATAACTTTCCGGTTAGTGTACGAACCGGCTTTATACCTTGAATCATATTAATTTCTTTCGATTAAACGACGAGCTTTTTCTGCGCCTTCTGTGCCGGGATAGGTTTCCATGATTGAGTTTAACAGAGAAATAGCATCTCCTCTTCTCCCCTCTCTGATATAAATTTCAGCTGTTCTATACTGAGCCTCAGCAACCCATGTATCGTATGCTTCAAAAAGTGTTCGAACTCTGCCAAATGCATCTAATGCAGCTTCTTGATTACCATCTCGAACGTAGGTCTGCCCAATTAAGAATTGCGCCTCTGCGCCAATTTCTGTTGTACTGTTTTCTGCAACCAGAGTAAAAAACCGTCTAGCCTCTTCCACTCTGCCATCTTCTAAGAGTACTTTCCCAACTCCAATTCTGCCTGCACTGCTATTTGAGTTCAGTGATAAAACCTGTTCAAAGTTTTGACGAGCAGAATTTATATCACCCATCGCGAGATTTGCATTGCCCATTCCCAGCAGTGATTCCTGCCGGAATCTCGCGTCAGTTTCACCCAACTGATCAAATCTGCTCAGCGACTCTTCATACTTGTTCTGCTGATAATAGAGCCTTCCTAGTTCAGCCAGTGAAGATGCTACGCGATTTGAATTGGGATAATCAGTAATAAGAGTTTCGTATGAGTCAATTGCCTCCTCAATATTTCCTGAGCGCTCATGGGCATCAGCCATATTGTAGTATGCATCGGGTATCAGGTTTTGATTGTTGGTGATTCTCAGATATTGCCTGAACTCGCGAATTGCAGCATTGTAATCGCCTGATTGCATCATGTTTTCTGCCTGACGAAACCGGAGCCTATCAGCAGTTGTTGATGTGGGATTGTCTTCCAAAAACTCTTCTAAAATATCTGTTGATCTATCTTCATCTCCCGCCGAAAGTTGAGCAAACTGTATTCCATTAATAGCTTCGATGATGTACTCACTTCTTGGATAGTTGTTCAAAACATTACGATAGGCTTCTATTGCCTGCTCGTAGTTGCCGGCATTATAGTATGAGTCACCAATATTGTATTGTGCTCTTGCTGCCCATTCAGTACCGGGAAACCGGCTTATAACTGTTTGAAATTCTTCAATTGCCTGATCGTAATTTCCGGTATTCAAATAGAT
>SKGY01000081.1 GCA_007117235.1 Balneolaceae bacterium | reverse complement strand
GGAGCGGAAGTAGTCCCGGTTTTTTTTTTTTTTTTTTTCAAAACCCATTTTCAAAATGGTCTCTCTCCAGTAAGCCTGAGCTTCATCATCCGGCACGCGAAATGCAATGTGGTGAACTGAACCGCGTCCAAACTGACCTGAAATATCTTCTTTTCTGAGATCGATATATCGTCCAAGCTGATTATCGGGTTCAGATGAAAACCGTACGTCACCATTCTCTGTTCCTTCCTCCTTCCAACCAAACTCTTTGAGTATTTCAGCCGTTCTCCCCGTCTCTTTTAGACTTAGAGTAGTACCGAAGAATCCTCTGATAGCGTGGCTATCAGTAACTCCACCATAACCTTTGGTGTCGAGTTGTCCACCAAGCTCATCCTCAACAAGCTCGAGTTTCATTCCATCATTGTCGGTAAATGGCAGGTGAGTAAATCCAAAATGTTCGAAAGATTTACCATGTTCAATATTGAGTTCGCTGAATCTCTCTTTCCAATAATTGAGTGATCCTTTTGGGATGGTGTACTGCACAACAGTTGCTTCACCGCTGTTTATTTTTCCTTCGGGGACATGATTCCAGGGAAAAAATGTAATCGCACTTCCCGGGGTGGCATTGTAATTGCCATAATAGAGGTGATAAGTAAACGGGTCATCAAAATTGATCGTTTTTTTGGTGAATCGTAACCCAAGCTTATTGCGGTAAAAGTCGAAATTCTCCTGTGGAGGACCTGATACTGCTGTAATATGATGAAGTCCTTTTATTTTGTGTGACATCTTAGAATGATTAATTACTTTCTGTTTAAACTGAGAACAAGGCATCCGAATAAATAGTTCAACATTAAACTAATTTACAAAAATCTGATGAAAAAGAAAAAATTCAAGAAGCTTGGAATTGCATTAGGAGGGGGTGCAGCTTTGGGTGCGGCTCATGTAGGGGTTATGAAAGCGTTTAATGAGTTAGATATTAAGCCTGATTTTATTTCGGGAACCAGTATTGGTGCATTCGTAGCTGCCCATATTGCATTTGGAACTTCCATAGAAAAACTGGAAGAGTTAGCGCTGGATTTGGATTGGCTCGATATTACCGCGTTTAAACTTTCAAAAATGGGTTTATTGAGCAATGAGAAACTGGGAAAGTCGATACTGGATCAAATAGGGAAGGTAAATATAGAGGATGCAAATATTCCTCTCTGTATGATTTCCACTGATATTGTTACAGGTAAAAAAGTAGTCCTTAAAGAAGGCCCGTTGTATAAGGCAGTAATGGCCAGTACCTGCCTGCCCGGAATATTTACACCCGTTGAATGGGACGACATGCTTCTGGTTGATGGTGTGCTCTGTGAAAATGTACCTATCACCCCATTGAGAGAGATGGGGGCAAGAGATATTATCGGCGTCGATTTAATTACAAACAGACAGTATAAGCGACCTGAGAACATTCTAAACGTGTTAATAAATACCTTTGATATTGCTCTGGATAATATGATTAAAGAACAGATCGAGGATAAAAAAACCATGCTGATTCAACCCGAGCTTGGCGCCTACAGCATGGCTGATACCGGCGAGGCAGAAAAACTGATCGAAGAAGGGTACAAGGCGGCTATGAATGCTTTACAGTAATTCAGTTTTACAGTGTGCCAGTGGCAACAGTGTGTCAGTTTCAGTGCAGGATTCTTGATTTATAAGTTGAATTAAAAGTTACGACTCTGTTCAGGAACTCCTATTTTGACAATTCTATCAAACCAACTGACACACTGAATTACTGTAAATGAATATTTTTATAATCATAATTCTGGCGGCTATCATCATCGATTTCACACTTGGAATTATATCAAATCGCCTGAATCTGAAGGCATTATCAACTGACCTGCCCGATGAATTTGAAGGAGTCTATGACGAAGAAACCTATGCAAAATCTCAAGAGTATACCCGCGTAAATACAAAATTCGGTTTTGTAACCGGGACGTTTGACCTGTTACTGCTGCTTGTATTCTGGTTTGCGGGCGGATTCAACTGGCTCGACCAATGGGCACGCGGGTTTGAGTTTGGGGTGATTGGAACCGGACTTATTTTTATCGGAGCACTGATACTCGCAAAAACAATAATCTCTCTTCCTTTTGGTATCTACTCCACATTTGTGATAGAAGAGCGGTTTGGATTCAATAAAACCAACGCCAAAACTTTTGTGATGGATCGTCTGAAAGGATTGCTGTTAACCATAATTATCGGTGCGCCTCTGCTTGCCGGAATCATCGCATTTTTTGAATTTGGAGGAACATGGGCGTGGGTCTATGCGTGGCTGGCAGTGACTGCTTTTTCTCTGGTGATGCAGTACATCGCTCCAACATGGATCATGCCGCTGTTCAACAAATTTGAGCCGCTTGAAGATGGAGAACTTCGTCAGGCAATAGAAGCCTATGCAGAGAAGGTGGACTTTCCACTTCAGGGTATTTATGTGATGGATGGTTCAAAACGATCATCCAAATCAAATGCGTTCTTCACAGGATTCGGTAAAAACAAACGTATTGCCCTGTTTGATACCCTTATTGAGAATCACACAACCGAAGAGCTTGTAGCAGTGCTCGCCCATGAAATTGGACATTATAAGAAGAAGCACATCGTCAAAAATATGACGATATCAATATTACATACCGGAATCATGTTTGCGCTGCTTTCTATTTTCCTGCAGGTATCGGCGCTGTTTGATGCCTTTTTTATGGAGCAGATGAGCATTTATGCCGGGCTTCTTTTCTTTGGTCTGCTTTACTCCCCGGTTGAAACCATTCTTGGGATATTTATGCAGATGATGAGCCGTAAACATGAGTATGAGGCTGATCACTATGCAGCAACCACCATTCAACAACCTGAAGAGATGGTGAATGTGCTCAAGAAACTTTCAAAGGATAATCTGAGTAATCTTACTCCTCACCCGTTCTACGTATTTTTGAACTACTCTCATCCACCTGCTTTGCAGCGAATTAATGCGATTCGAAACGGCAGTTAACCTTGCTTATTTTTTCACACCCTTCATAACTACAAACTCACCGGGTATGTCATATCCATTATCAGTTTTATATAGCTGAATTGATGTCAGGTAATCTTTATGAACAATGTTGCGGGTGGTGTCATCAAATTTTTGATAGGCCAGCGCAACAGGGCCACCTGCAAAAGCCGCAGTAAGGGCCTCATCATCGTTGGGATAGTGAATAGTAGCGGGGAAACGTTCTGATTCGATGTCAGTGAACCCTGCTTTTTCCATATTAAACCGGAGTGTATTTCCTGTTCCCTGCTGAAAAAACATAGGGCAAACATCGGAAGCCACATGTTTGTCTACTATTGGGAAAATTTCAGCCCAGCCGCAGTTTTTTCTTTCACCCCATACGGAAACGGCCACTCTGCCTTCAGGTTTTAGAGCCCGGAATAATTCTTTAAGAGCTTTATCCGGAAAGGGGAAATACATTAATCCAAGACTGCAAATACCAAGGTCAAACTTATTTTCACTCACTTTAAGTTCTTCAGCATCCATTCTTTGGAAAGTTATGTTTTCAAAATCCATATCACTGGCTATCGAGTTGGCCATGTCAATCATTGTGTCAGATAAGTCTGTAGCTAAAATATGGCCATTTGCTCCTATTTTTTTTGCAATACGAAATGTAACAAGCCCTGTGCCACAGGATGTTTCTATAACTTTTTCTCCCGGTTTAGGGTCTGCCATTTCAAGTAATTTATCCTGAGACGGTTTAAGCTGATCTTTCCATGATTTATCATAGTATTCAGCGGCTTTATCCCAACCGTATCGTTGCACGCGTCGTTGTAGTCTAGGTTCCATAATAAGTCTTGAGATTTTAGTCTTGAGTTATAAGAGAACTGCCTGCTTAACGTTTTGCGTCATTTTCTATAATGTTGATCGTACGATCGATATTCATCGGTTTCTTGAAATTGGCCAGAATCGGGCTGTGGTCATCTGCTGCTTTTATCATTTTATTAATTTCAACATCTGAAGCCGGGCTCTCGATTGTTACTGTGTATCTCATTCCGGTATAGCCCGGTGTTGCATTTTCGATACCAAAGTTGCCCCGCGCATCCACATCGGCTTCCACATCCACTTCGAGATGATCGATCTGAATATCCATTTTAGCTGCCCAAATAGCGTAACCGATGGCCAGACAACTTCCGAGAGATGCCCTGTAGAATATGCCGGGTCCCGGACCTTCATCATTGCCGCCCTGCTGTTCTCCAACATCAGCGGTAAATTTCCAATGTTTGTGTTCAATTTCACATGCTGTGCCGTTTTTTAGCCGGATTTTTGTGGATGTGGTGTATTGGCCCTTTGAGGGCTTAATGTTGAGCAGTTTTACATTTCGATCAAAGGCTTCTTTAATTTTTTTTGAATCTGCCATGAAATGAAGTGGTTAAGGGGTAATCTTTCTTGATTCAATACAAACCGATTCCAATTGTACTTTTTTATCGAAGTCATCAAATGCGGGATCTTTTTTTCTATAGACATCCGAAACTTCAAATCCCATTTTATTCACAATTGAAATCCATGAGTCAACAGTATGAAGTTTGAACCCAAACTCTGTGAAGGGGAGTTCGAGCATGGAATCTTTCGTCCTCATACCGGTGTAGAACTTACCGCCCGGTTTCAGCACTCGGTATATCTCTTTTAAATGCTCTCCGGGGTCTTCCCAGAAATAGATCACCATATTGCAGAAAACCTTATCGAAAGTTTCATTTTCATACGGCAACTGGTTGCTGCTGCCTTCGGTGAGAAAGAGTCTGCCTGATTTAATTAATGACATATTTTCGGTAGTTGCCTGATTTACCATCTCTTCCGAATAGTCAATTCCGTAAAGCACCAGATCATTTTTCAGGGAAAGAAACTCTGTAAAGTGAAATCCATTGCCGAATCCTATTTCCAACACCGTATCGCCGTCGTGCAGGTTCATCGATCTGAATGTAAGATCGTAAAGAGGTTTATTTCCAACATTCATTTTACCTGCTATGGTAGCGGCAAAATCTCCGGCAGGTTTGCGTAGCTGTTGGGCGATAAATTTCAAATCTTTCATTTTTGTAGAATAGGTTACGTTGAGATAGTATTGAAATTGATAGATACTTCAATACCCTTTATTTGATAAGCCGTAAATACAGAAAATCTCTATCAAGAAATAAAGAAGGGAAATGATTCAGAGCTGATTAACTGTCCGCAAATAGCAGATTTTTTACAATCAGCATCGTGGTATTCGGGAGGTCTTTCATAAAATCATAAACATTCGGAATAGAATGATCTGCATGTGTTTAAAATTGAATTGCGGTCTGAAGTTCCTCAGTTGTTACACGTTCATGATGAGTTAAAGTGAATAATCAAATGATAAAGATTATAAATATTTCTCGCTAATTAAGTAGAGATCTTAAATACATAAACATAAAATTAAGCTATATCTATAAAGAAGTATTTTTGAGTTCTTGTGATGCAAAAAATCGTTTTTATAAAAGGGGTACTATCCTTTAAAACAGAAGGATTCACTATAACAAAATCACACTCGTATGAAAACATTAAAGAGCATTTTAACAACCGCATGTGTTGTATTTTTTATTACGGACGCAGTGTATGCACAAGAGGGAATTGCATACGTAGTTGAGCAAAACCGATCAGCATTTTCAATTCTTGAGTCGAGGGTGGCAGATCGTGGAATATCGTCGGAGGAGTTTGGAGCATGGCTGGCGGAAGGCAGCGGAATTTCCATTCAGGCAGTGGATCGCAGATCTGATCCAGGACCCGCTTTTCCGATGGGATCAGCCCGAATAACCTTGTTTATTGTAAGTGAACGTGGAATTGTAGGCCAAAATGGAATGCCTGTCCGGCTGTCTGATCAGTCGACGTCATTAGGCAGGTTGGTTGATGGTGGTCAGATGGGGCGATTCATAGATAGTACAGTTAAATCTCTGCCGTCTAATTGGGTTCCGAACCCTGAAGACTGGCACCCTAATCCTGAAAACTGGCACCCGACCCCTGACAATTGGACCCCGGATCCGGCGGATTGGTTCCCGGACCCGGCGAATTGGTCGCCAATTCAATCATCGCATGAATTGCAGCGAATCGCTTCTGAGGTGGGTCAGCGCGACGTTGGTTCGGGCGGTGGGGCAGGAAAGGCAACCTTCGTACTGATGATTGCTCCCGATGCCGATCGTTATGAAGTACCGGTTACCCCGGGCGCAGCAGTGTATACGTTTGATCTGAAGAAATAATCGTTCTGTAGAATTGTGCTCTAAAGGGTGATTACATCTTTTCGGTCGGACAAATCACTTTCCAGCCTATAAATGGATAGAAAGTGGTTGGGTGTGTCTACAAATTAAATCGTGAGTGGCTCAGTGGACATTTGAAGTGAGAATAATAAATTAATCTGTTCCAAAATCTACTAAAACGTAAAATCATACTTCAGCAACACAGCCCGATTATCTGAAAATGGAAGATGTGGTGTTAACCTGTTGCGGTTTGAATTTACCGATTCATTGAATACCAGGTAAAAGTTGTTGCCGTCTCTTGGATTGTATCTAAACCTAGCATTCAAAACCCCGATGTCTCCGGCGCTGTTAAACTGAATAAACGATGATAATGTAGTCCTTGTATTGAAAGTAAACTCTGTTCGTACCCGTGCAATATGAGCCGACAGGTTTTGATTCCGGTCGCTAAAGTTTATTCTATTGAACTGGTAAAAAAGAGTCAGGTTTACGAATCTCGACGGATCCCAGGTTGGGGAAATGCTAGAAGTAAATCGGCTTCCGTCAAAAAAACCGCCTCCGCTGATTCTGAATATTGTCCTCAACGGTTTTCCTCTCGGGGTATCATATCGCAGTTGAGCTTCCGGAAACCGGTACAACCCGGTCGGCACTTCCACGCCTCCGGATAATTGAAAAGGCTGGATTAAATCTTCGGTGATGTATAAAATCTCTGCTGTGGCAAAATCTCCGCGTTTCCAGGTCAGTTCAACCGAAGGGCCGAATTCTGATGTTTCAAGATTACCACTCTCATTACTCAGATAAAGTATCCCATTCATCGAAGCCTGAATGTTATGCAGGGATGAGTCATCTCCCTTTATCCATCCCCAGGATAATCGTTCACCAAACCGGGTAAAATTATTCCGCAGCTGAAATCCCATAGCCGGCAGATAGAACTCACCGGAGTAATTGAAATTAAAATTGTAACTCAGCCCTCCGAACCGCCGCCGCTCCCATACTGCCTGCATACGGAGTGATTCTGTATCTATAACGGAACTGTTGAGATCACTGTCGGCTGTCTGCGCAATATTGAAATCCAGAAAATCATCACCCCAAAGATTAAAAATTCCATCAAGTCCGTAGCTCAAATTGTAATTTCCATTTTCATCAATACGGCTCGTTAAGATACCACCGGCATAGGATTGAGGATTTAACAGTTGTTTGCGCACACGTACAACACTATGATTTTTTGATGAAAGCTCTCTTTCGCGGGCAGTTTGCATTGATAGCACACCAATATCCCAGCCGCCTGAACGGGTAATCACACGTGCACCTCCCAATATCCGAACCGGCTGACCATCCTGAAGCCCTATTCTGCGGCTGTGAAACAACCGGTCGGATTCACCGAACGAAAAATTGAAAATGGAGGCGCGTTCCAAAAAGAACTGCCGACGTTCTGGAAAGAACAGAGAGAATCGTGTAAGGTTAACCTGTTGGTCATCGGCTTCAACCTGGGCAAAATCAGTATTCACCGTCAGATCGAGTGTAGTGCTGTTGGTTAATCCCACTTTCAGATCCAATCCGGCTTCGTAGGTCAGGTCTGTGTCATGGCGAAACTGGTCAGCATCCTGATTCAGGGAAGCAACCCGCTGTACGCCGCCGAGAAGATAGGGCGTAATAAATAACGGAGTGCGGTTTTCAACATCATGCAAAACGACATCTCTGGCCTGAGATACTTTTCTCCAGCTGTTAAATCCCCATTCGGGCGGAATTGCAGGAAAAATTTGGAGTGTTGCATTATGAGCCATATAACGAAATGCGATCAGGCCCATTTCCACCCGGCCTTCTTTACTCTCAAACCTGATGCTACTGAATGGTATGCGCATCTCTGCAGTCCATCCAAAATCAGTAATAACCGCTTCCGCTTCCCATATTGTGTTCCAGGCTAAACTTGTGGACATCCCGTCGTTACTCACAGCGCCATCCGTTCGCGACCCTGTAGGAGTAACGGCGAACCAGAGGGCATTTTCGCTGTCATTGAACGTATCCAGAATGATCGAAAGGTTGGATATACTGAGGTTCATTTCATCTCTTTTATACGTAGATGCACCAACATTTTCCGGATCCTCATAACAAACGCAGCTTACATAGAGATATTCGTCATCATGGGCGATTCTGATTTGGGTTTGATTCTGATCAACAGCATTGCCAAACGATGGCCAGTGAGTAACCAGTGGTAGAGGTTCGATGGCACCCCAGGCAGGATCTTCCACCTTGCCATCGAAATTGATTGGAGCATCGAGTTTGGAAATTGTATAAGTACTTTGTGCCTGGGCGTTTGTAATAACAGTAAAAACAATGAATAAAATGAAAAGAAATGAAGCTAGGATATTTTGATACCTGCACTTTTTGAGTATTGATGCAATTTTCATCCTTTCTTACAATTCAATCGCGTTGGTTTAGTTAAGCATTATAATCCTGCAACAGCCTCTTCCAGTCCTCTCAGTGCATTTTTTCGCTCTGGAGTTCGCTCCAGTGACTTTTTATAGGCGGCCCTCGCTTCTTCGATCTGCCCTTCCATGTAGAGCATTTCAGCGTGTAGCTCACGAACAGGAAAAACTTCACCCGGGCTAATAGGATGTTTGTCCATCGACTCTTCAAGATCGGCAGCTTCACTGATCAGGGTGAGAGCGTCGTAGGTTTCGCCCTGCTCATAAAGAATCCAGGCTTCCACGGCATCACCAAGAGCCTCGGTCATATAGGCCCAGTACACGTTGCCTTCATCCCTCATAATTTGCACTGCCTCAGAGATCTTTTTCCGTTCTGTTTCGGCCTGATCCAGATTTCCTGACCTTGAAGCACCTATCCCACGAGCATAATTAAAAAGCGCACTTGCTCCGAGATAGCTGTCCCAGTTTACAGCTTCCGGATAATTGGGTTGTAGGCTTGCCGCCTCTTCCCATTTATGCTGTTCCATCACATAACGCGCCTGAGCGGCAGCAATACCATATGCTGAAGCAAAATGTGGCTGTGCGGCTTCGATGGCCTGTACTCGTTCAAGGGTTTCAGCAGCTTTTTCATACTCTTCGAGCTGAAGGTAGGCAGCCATCATATAGTCTAATGCATGGGGGTAATGGAGTGAGGTCAGTCCATTAAACGGATTTTGCAGTGCGGCTTCAGCTGAGCGTTCGTTCCAGTCGGCCGTATCCTTCCAGTGTCCGAGCCGCACAAAAATATGACTCGGCATGTGAAGCGCATGGGGTGTATTGGGAGCAAGTTGGTCGTACTGACGGGCTACCTCCTCAGCTTTGTGAGCCAGATGAGAGCTGTCGTATGCGTGAATCAGGTAGTGAAACAGCCCCGGGTGCTCAGGATAATCTTCAAGAAATTTCTCCATGAGTGCTCCGGCTCTGAGTTCCCTGTCAAAATTGCGCTCGATGTGAGGTGAAAAGTATGTCATGGCGTATGAAATCTCGGAAAGAGCATAAAATGCAGCAGCTTCCACATTTTCAGGCAGAGATTCGTGAAGCTCCCTCGAGGATTCCATCCAGTTTCTGAGGCGTTTTTGATGGTCGGCAGACCGGTTATCGGCCGCAGGTTCAGGATCCGCGAAAAAGGACTGGACGTTTGAAATAAACGCCTGTTCACGCTCTGTGGGTGCCCCAATCTCGAGTGCGGCCTGAACAGATTCTTTACCCCGGACCAAGTCATCGTCACTAGTGGGTGCCCAAAGTGGCTGGAAGCTGGTCATGGCAATACCCCAGTGTGCCATAGCACAATCAGGGTCAGCTTCGGCGGCGGCTGTAAACCTGGGCTGCGCCTGTGAATACATCATATGGTGCAGGTGAGCTAGGCCAAGTTCAAATTCTTGCTGAGCGGTATCGTTGCACGATATTTCAAAACTAACAACCCCGTGCTGATGCTCCGCCATCTCATGACGATCTACACAGGATATAAGGAAAATTATGATGAGTAATGTGATTGATGAAATTCTGACTTTCTGTAGGGTCATATTTTTTCAGATTTAATTTTTTCTGTATGAATACTTTGCGCATGACGATGTCTCAAAACATTAAACCACTTTGACAGAATGGTTTAGAGAATGTATAATGTGATATTAATGACGCACAAAGGCGTGCGATTGCCATGCCTTCTGTTAGATAAAGCCAAAAAAATGCATTTATCCTATCACAACAGAGAGCGTAGATTATAAACGGATGAGATATGAACGAGAGATCTGAAATCACAACTCTTCTTCAGGCTCATTCAGCCGGAAATCCGGATGCATTGGATGAGTTAATTCCACTAGTGTATGATGAAATGCACAAAATGGCCCGGGGCAGGTTGCAGGGAGAGCGGCCAGATCACACCTATAGTGCCACCGCTCTTGTACATGAAGCCTATCTGAAATTGGTGGACTTCAACCGAATCGATTGGCAGAACAGAAACCACTTTTTTGCGATTGCTTCACAGGTGATGAGAAATCTACTCGTAGATTATGCCGTTAAACAAAAGGCTGAGAAAAGGGGAGGAGACAATCAGAAAATAACCCTTGATCCAATGCATCTTTCAACTAAAACGAACCTGGATGAGATCATCACCATCGATGAAGCTCTTAAAAAACTGGAGCAATTCGATGAACGTCAGGCAAGAGTAGTAGAATGCCGGTTCTTTGGCGGTCTGACCATCGAGGAAACCGCTAATGCTCTTGGAATATCTGAGCCCACAGTAAGTCGCGACTGGAAAATGGCAAGGGCGTGGTTAAACAGAGAGTTAAACCATGAGTCCTGAGTTGAGATGGATAGCGCCTATTAACTCAGGACTCATGACTTACGACTATAAAAAATCATGACACGTAACTCCCGTTGGAAATATATAAAAGAGATCTTTTCCAAAGCTCTGGAGCTTGAAGGAGAGGATAGGTTGCGGTTTATATCAGCGGCTTGCAGTAAAGATGAAACTCTGAGATTGGAGGTAGAGTCGTTG
>SKGY01000184.1 GCA_007117235.1 Balneolaceae bacterium | reverse complement strand
TTGATACCATTCTTCTTAGCGGCCTCAATCAATTTGATGGCTCCGTCTCGATCCACACTCCACTTCCTCTCTTTACCACTTCCCGCACCGGCGCCGGCTGCAAAAACAACTGCATCTGCAATGCCTACCTCATTTGATATATCTTCTTTCTTCTCAATATCTACTAAAACCGGAAGTGCTCCGGCTTCTTGAAGATCTTTTTTCTGTTCGGGTTTTCTGATCAGCCCTCTAACGTTATGCCCCCTCTCTTTTAAAATTGGATGTAAATGCATGGCTATTTGACCATGACCACCTGCAATAACAATATCCATAAACTTTCTCTTTTTGATTAATAGTTATTAATTCAACATCAGCCATAAATTCCACGTTCAGTAAGAATAACAATGATTTAAAACTTAACTTTTATCATTCAAAATAAATAACTACAATCCTAGTAATTCAAATCATCCTAATTTTCCCCTAATGAAATTTCTCTTACCGATTCTCCTGATACTTTTGGCTAGCTGCTCGTCACAAACCTCAGATGCTGACAGATTTGATCTGCCTATTCTTGACATTGAACATGTGATGGAGATTTCGGAGTCTGATGATCTGTTACTTGGTAGTATTACAAATCTGATGGTTGATTCAGATGGCGATATCATTTTGATTGATGGCTCACAGCGTTATGTCTATGCCGTAAATTCAGCAGGTGATTTTATTCAGCAAATTGGTGGTCGCGGATCAGGCCCCGGTGAATATCAATTTCCGGGTCCGGCAGCTCTGTCTGTCGATGATAAATTTCATCTCTTCGATTTTTCATCCCGGTCTATGATCGCTTACGCTAAAGAGAATGGACGATGGGACTATCATTCTGATTTTGCCGCCAGTTTTAACGAATATGGATTTTTCAGCCTCTTCTTTCCGGCTGCTAATGATGAATATTTTGTTGTAACCAATCCTATGCAGCTTGATAGCGAAGGTGAAACAATTGTTCGGAAAATCAATAATAGCGGAAATGTAGTTCAGGATTCAGTTTATACATATCCCCAAAACGAGCGCTTTTCTATTACAGAAAATGGCATGACGCGAATGTCAATGACCATACCGAATATGCACAGACAGGGACGCTTTAATGTAGATTATAGTGGAAATCTATATTTCGGATGGACAGACTCACTTACCATTTTTCGGCAAATGGCAGGTAATTCAAGCTTTGACCCCGTCATAAATATCGATGTTAATAATCTGCCTTTTACAACTGCAGACAGAGATTCTACATTGGGTAGGTATGAAAGTATGCTGGCAGACAACAATCAGGCGCGTCGTGATCTTATTTCATCATTTCCAGATACAAAACCTATTTACTCTGATTATAAAATAGATGATCAGGGAAGAATCTGGGTACAGATGTTTAATGAAGAAGGAGACACCGAATGGATCGTATTTTCTGATGAGGGGGAACCGCTTTATGAAGTGTCGCTACCGGGAAACAATAGTGTCAGAACAATTCGACACGGAAATATTTACACGGTTGAAATGACAGAAGAGGGAATTCCGGTTGTTAATGTTTTCAAAATTAACTCCTGACCGATATAACTACATTCTTGGAATCTGACCTCTGATCTCACCATTCTGATGGCTGTTAGTTGATATTTGAACATACAGATTCCCATTTTTCAATGCTTCGCGGATTGCGGGTCGCATCTCAAACCTGTTTTTCTCTTCATCAAATTCGCCACCATTTCTATCCTCATTCAAATCGACAGTGAGACGGAATATTCTATTGCCTGATTCGCCCGGCGGGCCATACTGCACAAACGCTGCCCAGTAAGATCCACGAAGATTTTCGAATGTGCCAGAAACAAAGAGAGAGTCTCCATGAACCGTTACATCCACATTTCCAAGAGCCGGTGTTTGAATACGTGGTACATTATCCTGCCCTGACAAAACAATGTTTGATGTAGTCTGTGCTATAAGATCTGCCGCAGCAAAACTCAAGATTGTTATACAAAATATTAATGCCTTCATTGTTTTTTGATTGGATTATGAAAGATGCGCCTCTTTTCTATACATTAAATAACGTATTTATCTGATAATAATTGAATCCAATTGTCTAAACGTTTTCGCTATGAAGATTATAAAAATACTTCCACTATTTATTCTTCTCATTTCCATGCTGCTTCAGTCGGCCTGCGCACAAGATCAACAAATACAGTGGCAGCCTGAACTAACCGATGACTGGACTCCTGTTACCGATTCTGTCTCAACAGTCGGTCATTTTGCCGCACCACCATCTGACGCTACTATTCTTTTTGACGGTACAGATCTTTCGCATTGGGAATCTGCTCCCGGCTACTTCCCGCATATGCAGGGTGTACCCGACTATCTTGAGGCACTACAACGCGATCACGATCCGGCACCATGGAAAGTTGAAGATGGCGTTATGACCGTAGTTCCAGGTTCAGGAAATATCAAAACAAAAGCGGGTTTTGGGGACATACATCTTCACATCGAATGGCGAACACCTGAAGAGATTGATGGTGATGGACAGGGACGAGGCAACAGCGGTGTGTTTCTGCAAGGTCTTTATGAGATTCAGGTGCTTGACTCCTGGCTAAATCCCACCTATTCAAACGGACAAGCCGGAGCCATTTACAAACAAAAAGCCCCGATGGTGAACGCAAGCCGCCCACCGGGTGAGTGGCAAAGCTATGATATCTTTTTCGAAGCTCCCCATTTTGATGAGGATGGCAATGTGATCAAAAAAGCATATGTCACAGTACTTCATAACGGGATTTTGATTCATCATCGGCAACAGCTGCAGGGGCCTACGGTTTACATCGGTCTATCACATTACGAAGCTCATTCACGATCTCTTCCCATCGGGTTGCAGGACCATGGTGATCTTGTAAGTTTCAGAAATATCTGGATAAGAGAGCTTTAAAATCCATAAATGATCCAATGAAAGACTATCAGTTTGAGCTTGAGTTTACAGTTCGTGACTACGAATTAGATACACAAGGAGTTGTGAATAATG
>SKGY01000063.1 GCA_007117235.1 Balneolaceae bacterium | reverse complement strand
ATTGTCGTTTGTTTTGAATCAACGCTTATAAAATCACAATATCCTCTCTTTTTCTTATGTTTTGTGTGTAATTCACAAAACCATACTTCATCATGTTATATCGCATTCTTTTTATAACCGGACTTCTGAGTTTAATTTTTCAGATCGGTTTTTCTCAGAACAATACTGAACTTCTCAGGCAACACGCCAACACATTTAACTCGCCTGATGACCTCACGGCTATCATTGATCTCATAGATCACGAAAAACTGGTGCTTCTTGGTGAAGCGTCGCACGGCACATCGGAATATTACACCAAGCGTGCAGCCATCAGTAAAGCACTTATTCAGGAGAAAGGATTTCGTTTTATAGCTGTAGAGGCCGATTGGTCGTCTACGTCGCGGGTAAATAAATTTGTAAAGCATAAGCAAGGCGGTCCTTCCACTATCGATGAAGCTATGGACACATTCACACGCTGGCCGCTCTGGATGTGGAAGAACGAAGAGGTTAAGGAGCTGGTACAGTGGATGCGCGACTATAACGCCGATCTCCCTGCCGAAGAACGAGTAGGATTTTATGGGATTGATGTTTACGATCACGAAAACGTTATGGATGATGTGGTTGAGTGGATTTCAGGTATTGACCAAAACTCTGGCAGAACCGCTTCAGACGCATACTCCTGCTTGACCCGCTTCTCTGAAACCGGAGATTATATTCGTATGGTTGCTCAAACCCGGCAAGACTGCTCCGAAGATCTCATGGAAGTCTTAGACATCGTTAGGGGATTAGAAGATAATCCCAACTCTGACCGTTGGGGCTTTTTCCGTGCAGAACAGGGCGCCAAAGTCGCAATCAGCGCTGAAAAACATTTCAGAGGCAACCTGCAGCGGGATGCCAGCTCGTGGAACTACCGCGCTTCTCATTTCTATCTCACAGCAGAACGTCTGCTTGAGTTTTACGGGGATAAAAGCCGGGGCATTATCTGGGCGCATAATACACACATTGGCGACGCCCGGGCTACCGAGATGGGAAGACAGGGAGCACACAATATTGGTCAGCTGGCCCGTGAGTCGCTCGGCAGTGACAACACATTCGCGATCGGGTTCGGCACGTATACCGGTAGCGTATTGGCCGCCTATAATTGGGAGGGTGCAATGGAGATCATGCAAGTTCCTGAGTCGCCCGCAAATACCTGGGAGGGAATGCTTGAATCAGTCGGAATTGAAAAATTTTATATTTCGTTTAGCAACCCAGACCTGTCTGAAGCGCTGAACAGATGGATCCCCCACAGGGCCATTGGCGTGACATACAACCCACGCAGCGAACGCGGAAACTATGTTCAAACCATTTTACCTGAACGCTATAATGCATTTATTTTTATTCGCGAAACAGGGGTTTTGTCGCCTTTGTAGTGGGGGGTTTAACCCAAAACTTGTTAAAGAGTGTCCCCCTTTGAAGGGGGCAATGGGGGATGAGAAGTCGTGAATTCAATCCCAAATTCTGAATTTCTTTGTCGAATCTATGCTCAGAGTCATCCCCCTCGTCCCGCCGAATAGCGGGACTCTCCCCCCTTCAAAGGGGGACTTTTTAAATCTTTCACCTTTACTCAATTTTAGAATTACAAACCTATCATCACTTGACACCCAATGAAAACCACCAAACGAATCACACCTCTATTCACCCTCTCCCTTTTAACCCTTCTGCTATTCTCTGAAATCACACAGGCGCAGGTGCTTAATGTGGAGCGGATTCGGTCCGATTCAGATACGACGGGATGGGTGGGCGAATTGGGGTTTAACTTTTCTCTCAATAAATATAACGACAGTGTTTTAAAGACCAGCGGGCAAGCAAACTCAGCTTACTTTTCGGAGAAGCATCAGTATCTGCTCATCAGTCAGCTTGATCTGGTAAATGTTGACGGTAACTCGCTCGTGAGTAACGGTTATCTTCACCTTCGCGCTACATTTCTGAGAAAAGAGACACTCTCCCCTGAACTTTTTACGCAGTATCAATACAACAACAACCTGGGCTTGCAGGGACGTGCGCTTGTGGGAGCAGGAATTCGCTACACCTTTTTAGAACGGGATAATATCTCAGGCCGATTCTCTACCGGAGTAATGTTTGAGCATGAAGAGTGGGGACTGGGCGACAATGAAGTTGTTGTAAACAACCTGATTAAAAGTACCAGTAACGTGGTGATTCGGGGGCAGCTCAATCCACAAACTTCACTCACTGTGATTGGCTACTACCAGGCTCGTCCTGATCGATTTTTTGAACCACGGGCTACATCTGAAAATCAGCTCAACATGCAAATTACTCGTAATCTTACTTTTCGGGTGAGCTTTACAATGACTTATGATGTGGAGCCGGTAATTGATGTGCCGAATTTAACTTATGAGCTGAAGAACGGGCTGGTGTTTTCACTTTAGAAGAGGGTAATTGCTAAAGACGCAAAGGTCGTAAAGTTTATAGGCCATTGCACATTTTTTGACGTGAAGCGAAACCCGGAGTAATCCTTGGCCTTTCGTGATTCGATGGCAATTTTGTTATGGGTTGAATTCATCATAGATCGTTGAATTCAACCCGATACTTTACCACATACTCAGCCTCAGTTTCTTCGTCTATTTCTTTGGCGTAGAGGTGCTCGCTGACAAAAATTTTTACAGATTGATTATAACTTTGAAGAAGAGAAATCTTGTCGGAAATGGCGCACTGTTAATACTTCGATTGAATCAGAGTTAATCTTATAAATGACTCCATAATTCTTGTGGAGAACTATCTCCCGAATACTGTCACTCTTCGTTTCTGGTAAAACTCTGCCAGATTCCGGGTTTAGTTTTAATTTTTCAACCTTTGCTTCGAACTGATCAATTAGTGCTAATGCAGCATCCGGATTGTCTTCAGAAATATACTCGAGAATTTCTTTGATTTTGGTTCCGGCAGTTGGCGACCAAATAATTTTCATGATGAGTATTTAGCTCTCAAATCACTAAAAAATTCATCTTGTGTAACACCCTCGCCATTATCTAATTCTTTTCTGGCAGTGGATAATT
>SKGY01000247.1 GCA_007117235.1 Balneolaceae bacterium | reverse complement strand
TTTCCAATCGGCAAGAATTGGCTTATTCCGGTTCTATCATTCTCAATAAGATGATTTAACATCCAAATGAGAGATGAATTTGGGTTTTCAGAGTAACCCGGCGTATAACAAAAAATGGATGTCTCTTTTTTAGGAAAGTGTCTATAAAATTCTGCCTCTATTGCCTTCTCATATAATCTTCTCTCTTTGACGAAATGATTGCTTGTAATCATCGACTCCGTTCCACTGCTTTTGAAAAGAAGATCCTCTTTACCTGTAAAACTTTTGACAGCTGCTTCCTTAAAAACTCTGACTGGAATGAGTGGTATTTCATCTGTAGTTGTCTGAGTTGTTAACCCCTCTTTATAACCAAATGTTTTTAGAAAAGATGAGTAAACCGGATTATGCTCTCTCTGAAAATCGAGTACCAGACCGGCTCTTTCTAAAAAACTTATTGATGAATCAAATATTATATGATCAAGCAATTGATTCATTAATAAGAGAAGACTTTAGTATTATAATAATATTAAGTGAATCGCTTAAGCCCTTTGTGACCAATATCTTTTCGGTAATAGCATCCGTCAAATGAAATCTGTTCCACGTTTTTATAGGCATGATCCATGGCCTTTTTTAAAGTGTCACCTCTTCCGACAACGCTTAGTACTCGCCCACCATTTGATATGATTGAGCCTCCATCTTTTTTAGTGCCGGCATGAAACACAATCGAGTGTTTATCTACATTCTGGAGTCCATTGATCTCCATTCCTTTTTTATAGCTGCCGGGGTATCCTTCACTTACCATAACCACACAACTTCTGTAATCTCCATCCAACTGTATAGAAAATTCATCCAATCTCTGCTCAGTGGTCGCTATCATTAATGAAAGGAGGTCATTTTCCAAGGGCGGTAGAATGACCTGACACTCGGGGTCACCAAATCGGCAGTTATACTCAACAACTTTAGGACCATCATTTGTGATCATCAAACCGATATAAAGAATTCCATGGTATGCAGTTTCTTCTATCTGCATACCTGTAATTGTTGGTTCAATAATCTCTTTCTTAACCCTCTCCAATATTTCTTCAGATAAAACGGGTGCCGGAGAGTATGCGCCCATACCACCGGTATTCAAACCGGTATCACCCTCCCCAATGCGTTTGTGATCCTGTGCATTGTGTATAATATGAGAGGTATGACCATCAGCAATCACAAAGACCGACGCTTCTTCCCCTTCCATGAACTCTTCAACAACAAGTTTACTTGCTGCTTCCTGAAGGTTTTGATCATTCTTTAATGTACTTAGGCGCTTTTTAACTTCATCTTCACTTTCACAAATAAAAACACCTTTACCGGCTGCAAGCCCGTCAGCCTTCAATACAATTGGGTAGCTCTCTTTAGATTGGACAAACTTAAGTGCATCATCAAACTCATCGGCAGAAAACACAGCATAATCCGCAGTAGGGATGTTATACTTGACCATGAACTCTTTTGCATACTCTTTACTCCCTTCAAGTAATGCGGCTCTCTTTTTTGGACCAAAAGCAGGTATGTTTTCATTTTCCAGATAGTCAACAATGCCGTCAACAAGAGGCTGCTCCGGACCTACTACTACTAAATCGATGTCGTTTTTCTTTGAAAATTCGGCTACCGCACTGAAATCTGAGATATTAAGATGTATGTTATTTGCAATTTCAGCTGTTCCGGGATTGCCGGGTGCAACGTAGAGCTTACCAAGATTTGGCGACATGTTAAGTTTCCATGTAAGTGCGTGTTCACGTCCACCTCCACCGATCAAAAGCACATTGTATTTACCGTCCATATATTATTTTGAAATAGATTCAGAAATAGAAATAATTTCGGTGAAACTGCCAGAGTCCAAGCTTGCACCGCCAATTAGACCACCATCAACATCGGGTTGGCTTAACAGTTCTTTAGCATTACCCGGTTTCATGCTTCCACCGTAGAGTATCCGAACCGAATCAGAAACCCCTTTATTCCACTTTTCTTCAAGTAGCGATCGAATAAAGTGATGCATTTCCTGTGCCTGTTCAGGGGTTGCTGTTTCTCCCGTACCTATTGCCCAGACAGGCTCATACGCAATAACTAAATTTTCAGCTTGCTTAGCAGATACGCCATTCAAAGCCGCTTCCACTTGATATTTCACAACTTTTTTATGTGAGTTACTCTTTCTCTCATCAAGCTTCTCGCCAACACAGACTATTGGTTTTAATCCGTCGGTTAAAGACTTCAGTGTTTTTTTTGAAATCAGTTCATCACTCTCTTCAAAATACTCTCTGCGTTCTGAGTGGCCAACAATTACAAATTCACACTCAAGCTCTTTTAGCATGGATGTGCTTATTTCTCCGGTATAAGCTCCATTATCTTGATTGTGAACGTTTTGAGCTCCTACTTTACATTCAGTGCTTCTAAACTCTTTCGCCACAAATGGAATTGACACGTAAGGTGGACATATTACCACCTCACTTTTAAACGAATTATCCTTTGCCCAGCTGTTAATTTCTCCTGCCAAATTTTTTGCTTCAACAGGCCCTGCGTTCATTTTCCAGTTACCGGCTATTAAAAATTTTCTCATTGTCTCTTTTAATTTGTGATTTGCTGCAAACCTCTTACAATCTCGTCATATTCATTTCCGATATAGCGTCTAATTAATTCACCTCTCGGATTCACTAAGAATCGAGTTGGTACCTGATTCACATTAAATGTGTCAATAATCTCCTCTGCATTAAAAGAGTTAGGGTCAGCTACTTCCCAATGTAAACCTCTCTCAGTATAAAATGCTTCAATTGAAACCAAATTTGCAGCAAGTGGGATTGTAACAATTTCCAATCCAAAATTACTGTAGATCTGGTGAATAGCAACAGTTCGATCATATTGTTGCTGGTATAAAAAATTATCCAGTCTGGATATTTCAAGCAGATAAGGTTTGCCCAACAAACTTGAAGACGAAACCGAATCACCGGTAACCGTTTCAAATGCAAACTCAGGGAATTCGGATCCCGGTGCTAGAAATTCTAAATCATACTTCTTGCTATCAGCCCA
>SKGY01000124.1 GCA_007117235.1 Balneolaceae bacterium | reverse complement strand
GTTTTGAATCTGTGTTGTTGATAGTGGCTTCCAGAACGGAGGCAAATATGTTTAGATCACGCTTACTTTCCATTTCGGATAGATTTTGTTTTTCAACGCGATTTGTTAATTGGCTTTCATTGATTTGTCCCTCTCGAAACCTTCTTAAATCATCGGATTTTACCACAAAGCTCAGTTTTGGTATATCCATTGTGTACTCTTGTAAGCCGGTAATGATTGCAATTGATCCGTCAGCTGTCCATCTCAATCCGTATGATATTCTAAGGACTTCATTATCAGGCAAACTCCTCATTGAAGACGCATATTGAGTTATATACTCCATAATTTTTTTCTCAATTGTTTCGCTCCTTGACGAGCTCTCTAACGTTTCTGAGGTTGCGCCATTTTTTCTCTCAATGGAAACGGTACCCGATACCCGGATTGCTCTGGCTGAAATGTTCTCTCCAATACTTATGTGAACTCCATACCCCGGGATATACTCTGTAGAGACAATTCCGACACGCCCAAAAATTGCCGGGATAGGCTGTTGAGATGGACTTTTAAATATTTCTGTCAAAATGCTCTCTGCAATTGCCAACTCTCTTTCAAGGGACTCACTCTGAGCCTGAGCCTGCGCAAACTGAATGCAGATTATCGCTATAGTTAATAAAAGTGTAGATAATGATTTCATGGTTATTTCCTTCTGATTGAGTTTCTGTTATTCGTTACTCAGTGCGTAGATAATTCCGTTTAATGCCTGATTGGTGCGGTTAATTCGGGTAGCCGTATTCTCTTCAAGCTGAAGCAATCCCTCAGTGAAAAGGATGAGGTCTCTGTTCCGGCGATCTTCATAATAGTCGGCAAGAACAGTAAGTGATTCATTAAATTGGGCATTTTGCTCCTGTTGAACCCGTTCAACCATCGCATTCATTAAAAGTGCGTTTTCCGTTCTCAGCTGGTCGATAATTTGATTTATCTCATCTTCTGAAATTCCCTCATTTACACTTTGAACCGGTGGAGTACCAAAAGCCAGGTAATAACCGTCATCAGTCTGTCCAATTTGAACCGTTTGAAAAAGGACGAAAAACATAGCGATTAAAAAAGTAGCTGCAACTGCCATCAGTGAATAGCGCATCAATCCTGAAGACTGTTTTTCAATAGCCGGGTGACTTTTTGTGGCATCGCCCTCTTTGGCAAAATCTCTTTCAGGAATATCAGCTGCGTAATTCCCAATTAAAGAACGGGGAGACTTTAGTTCGTTGAACTTTTGACGGAGTTCGTCATTCTCCCTGAGCTTTTTTTCGAAGGCTGTTCGTTCGGATGAGTCCATCTCATCAAAGAGATAATCCATTAATTGCTGTTGAGTTTTTTCGTCAATCATAATTCAGATAATCGTTTTGAATATTCCACTGTTTTAGGGTTGAGCTGAGCTGGTTCAACCCTTTATACATTCTAGTTTTGGCGGTTCCTTCCGGCACCTCTAGTATTCCGGCAATTTCAGAGAAGGTCATCTCCTCAAACTGCTTAAGTATCACCACAGATCGCAAATCTTCAGGTAACTCATTGAGTGCTTGCTGGATAATGCGATTCAGCTCTTTTATTTCCAGATCATGAACCGGAGAGTTTTCTGATAGCTGTTCGTCCTTCGATACCAAAGTAAGCGGCTCGGATTTACGTCTTCCTGCTCGCTTTTTTTCATCAAGACAAAGATTGTTGGCGATGCGATAAATCCACGACTTAAAAGAGTCTGCCTCCTTTAGTGTTTGAATATTCTGATGAACCTTTATCATCGTTTTTTGAGCTATTTCTGACGCATCAGCTCTGTTGCCAAAATAGCCGTAGGCAAATCGGTAAATTGCCGGATACCATCGATCCGCAATGATCCGAAAAGATTCCCGGTGGCCATTTTGAGTCAGTCTTGCTAAATATGGATCATCTTGTTTATTCAAATCCCGAATGCAGTTCTCGTGTGTGTTTGCAGTAAAGACGACGCAGTAGAGGAAATAGTTTTAAGAAAAGTGAAATCAAACTCATTTACTGAATATTTGAGTAAATCAATACTCAGATGGTCATCCCCCTGCTCTCCGCCTCAGGCGGATCACTCTCCCCCTTCGGAAGGGGGACTTTTTGGATATCACTTGCCAAGCAGCATATCCCGAAACTGTTCTCTAACCTTTTCGCTTGCGTCACGGAAATAGAGAAATGGGAGATGGGTATCGGTCTGAGATGTGTCTGCTTCCACACCCCACAATGGTATAAGTCGTGTAGGAAGCATCGAATAACGGGCATCACCAATAATTTGTGAATGGTCAGGGTGGCGAACCAGGAAGTTTTCAGATAGCTGTTTAAATCTTATCAGGTCAGAATAGAGTACGGTTCCCTCAAATTCTGAGAAATCATCTTTAACAATGATTCGCTGTGCCGACTCGCCTTCATAAATATCAATTCCTGAAATGATTCCTGTGCGGATAGCATCAGTATAGATTCTTCCGTCATAGATATAATTGGCCCTCCACACACGCTGATTGGCAATGGTTGGTTTTACAACCAATTTCTCTATGGAGTGACCACGATCTGTAGCCAGCTGTTTAGCTGCTGATGTTGCTCTCTGATGTTGAATAGAACCAAAAAGCAAAAAAATGACTAACCATGCGCCACCAAGCCATGCATATTTTTTCTCCCTCTTATAAAAGGAGATGCCGATAAAAAAGATCAGCCCAAATGTAACGATGGGATCAACTACAGAAATAAGATTCCACGCAAATCTTGTTTCTAAAAATGGCCAGAGCAGCTGAGTTCCATAACTGGTAAATGCGTCAAGAAGTCCAGCTGTAGCGTAGCCTAATATCGAGTAGATGTAGAGTTGCTTAAACGTGAGATGCTTTTTCAAGAACCACCACAGCAGAAGTGATGCGACAAGTGCGCCCACCGGAATAAAGATTAGGGAGTGTGAGAACTGTCGGTGAATCTCAATGTTAAAAAGCGGGTCAGATGGAATATGAATGAAGTAGTCCAAATCGGCTATCATGGCAGAGGCTGCACCGGTAAATGCGGCCAGACGAACGTGAGATTTTTTTGCAAACGACTGAGAAGCAGCAGCACCTACAAGTCCGTG
>SKGY01000170.1 GCA_007117235.1 Balneolaceae bacterium | reverse complement strand
TCTATACATGATTGGTTTTGTTATTGGTGGTATAGTTCTATTGGGTGCTGGAATTGGTGTGATGAACATTATGCTGGTATCCGTTAGTGAACGAACAAGAGAGATAGGTGTGAGAAAAGCAGTTGGTGCAACGCGCAAAGCCATTGTTTCGCAATTTTTAATGGAATCAATCGCAATCTGTCAGATTGGAGGTGTGATTGGTATCATTATTGGTGCAGGATTGGGAAATGCGGTAGCACTATGGCTAGACTCCAGTGTTGTTATCCCCTGGGGATCTGCGATGGGTGGAGTTTTAGGTATGATGATTGTGGGTGTTGTATTTGGAGTTTATCCTGCATTTAAAGCTGCTCAGCTTGATCCTATAGAGAGCCTCAGATACGAGTAAAAAATATCTTATCTCAGTTTAAGCTGATGTAATCTTGATATTGGCTCTATAATATTCCATTCTGGTATAGAAACTATTTGTAACAAATAGGTTTTATGGTTAACAAATAACACCTTATTTTATATTTAGTACAATTGGTGAGGAGCGTTATCTGTTAAACTTGTATATAAAAATGAAATGGTGATAGACAATGAGTAAAGATATGATTGATGATCTGAGTAATGAACTTGAAGGATACATTGAAGAGGGAAAAACAATTCTTCAGGATGCTGAACTAAAAGAAAAATTAGATGAGTTTGTAACAGAATCAGAGCTTCTGATTAGAAAGCACCCACTCAAAAGTGTTGCAGTTGGTGCCCTGGTAGGTTATCTGTTCGCCAGAATTATAAAGTAATTGTTGATAATGAAGGAGAATGTTAAAGATAAAAAGGAGAAACCGGGACTTACAACAGAAGTACGTTTGTATGTAGAAAAGAGAATTGAGCTTTTTTCTATCGAGGTTGCTGAAAAGGTTTCTCTTTTAGTTGCTCATTCTGTCCAAAAACTAGTTGGCGTACTTATACTGGCCGGGGCTATATTCTTCTTATGGTTTGCAGTTGGTTTCTTAATAAGTGATCTGGTTGGCAACCATTCATTGGGTTTTTTCCTCTCTTCAATTCCACTCTTCTTATTTGGATTTATTTTGTCTAAGCATAAATCCAAAAAGCTTACTGAGAAAATACAGGCTGATATTGTCGGTAAAGTGATGGAAAATTTCGAGACGGATAATAATTCACAGGAGCGCTCAGATGAAGAATCATAAAAACAGTGAGAAAGTAACAATGAAACTCATCAGAAGTAGAAAGCAGGAATTGGAAGGGGATATAGAGCTGCTTGAAAAAGGTTTTGAAAATCGCTTTTCGAGGGTTAGCAAGAAATTTAACAACACAGTTCAGCTGAAAAAATTTATAAAAAAAAGTCCGTTTATTGCAGTTGCTGCTGCTACCGGTCTTGGTCTAATAGTAGGGTTGACTAAAAAAAAGAAGAAAGTAAAAAGCAATGATAATTATATCGAATCACCTGATTCAGGTATAACATCTCTTATCTATGGTGAGCTGAAACGAGTTGCAGCAAGAAAGGCAGTTCACTACATATCTGATCTGGTCGATAGAAAAGTTTCTTCATATCAGGATGATTCTGAAGAAAAATAGTTCCTCTCCGTTATTTCTAAGCCATTAATTGTTAAAAAATATATTTATTTCCGAAAGCGGAATAAATTTAGTGTAACTCTGTTTAAACTTTACCGTGTAAACCCCTTAAATAAATAACATAATAAGATGATGCGAAAAATTTTACTCACTTCTCTCTTAATGCTTTTGCCATTTATGCTATTCGGCCAAGAGCGGACATTAACACTTCAGGAAGCAATCGATATCGCACTTGAAAATAACTACCAACTTAAACAGGCTGCGAACAATCGCGGATTAGCCGACACTCGTGTAAGAAGTGCTCAAGGTGATTTCCTGCCAAACTTAAACGCTAACCTTAATGGAAGAAGAGATGTTGGCCGGCAGTTTATTCAGGAAGATCTCTCATTTGATGACAGAACCACATACGGCGTTGGTGGTAGTATTAGCTCTAATGTTACAATTTTCAACGGGTTCACTAATATTGCCAACTTAAGAAGAGCTGAGGCAGAAAGAGAAACTCAGGAGCTAGAACTCGAAAGGCTGCGGGAAAATATCATGTTCCAAACTGCAAGCCGGTTTTTACAGGTTGTACTGAATGAAGAATTACTGAAAATTTCCGAATCTTCTTTAGAAGCTTCAATGAGTCAACTTGAACAGATAAGTGCTCAGGTAGAAGTTGGAGCAAGGCCTACGGTTGATTTGTACAATCAAGAAGCGACAGTTGCTAACGATGAACTAGCAGTTATTCAAAGAGAGAATTCATTGGCGGTAAGTAAGGCACAACTAATACGAATAATGCAGGATGACTCAATAGTAGATGTTGCTCCAAGTATGCCAACTTCTGATGAACTTACACTGATTCCTATGGATCTGAGTTTAAATGAGTTGATCAATGCTGCACTTGAGACTCGAAGTGATTTTAGAGCACAGGAATTTGCGATTGAAAGCAATCGTCAGTCTCAAAGAATTGCTAGAGCTCAATATTTACCAACAATAACAGCTAATGCTTCAGTTAGTGGTAGTTACAGTGATCAGTTTACACTGTTAGGTGAACCAGTCAGTTTTGGTGATCAGTTTTTTGATCAGAACATTAGAAGAAATTTCGGTTTCAGTATCTCTATTCCAATTTTTAACAGGTGGAATACAAGAACGAATGTTGAGAGTGCTTATGTACAGCTAAGAAACAGTGAGCTTCAATTAGATAATGTTCGTTTCCAAATTTCTGAAGAGGTGCGTCAGGCTTACAATGATTACGTCTCCATAGCTAAAGAGCTTGAATCAACAGAAAAAGCATTGATTGCTGCCGAACGAGCATTTGAAACGGAGCAGCAGCGATATGAAGTAGGTTCAACAACTTTGATAGAATTGAATCTTGCGAATGCTGCTTACGTACAGGCTCAATCAAATAGAATACAAACAATATATAACTTCGTTTTTCAGGAGAAACTGCTCGATTATTTTATTGGTCAGTTAGATTCTGATTTACGATTCTAATCAAATCAATCAATTACAGGGATGGCTAAGAAAAATTCAGCGACTAAAAAATT
>SKGY01000047.1 GCA_007117235.1 Balneolaceae bacterium | reverse complement strand
TCGAAGAGCTGAAACAAGAGCTTCGAGTACTTTTCGATCATAATACTGAGTGTATTAACAGTGGAAAGTCAGGAATAGAAGATCGGTTTTTTGAACTTTTGCCGGAATTGCACGCTCTGTTACTTAAAGATATTGATGCAACATTTGAGGGTGATCCGGCAGCAAAAAGTAAGGAAGAGGTCGTTCGAACCTATCCCGGTTTTTATGCGATAGCTGCGCATAGATTTGCTCACGAATTATTGAAATTAGGTATCAAACTTATACCGAGAATTATATCGGAGCATGCACATCGTGAAACGGGCATTGACATACATCCCGGGGCTGAGATTGGAGAGTCAATCTGTATTGATCACGGGACCGGGATTGTAATTGGAGAGACAACAAAAATAGGTAACAGAGTAAAAATCTATCAGGGTGTCACACTTGGCGGATTAAGTGTGAATAAAGACGATGCCAGTATAAAACGACATCCCACTATTGAGGACGATGTTGTTCTATATGCCGGTGCAACCATTCTTGGAGGAAAAACTGTGGTTGGTAAAGGAAGCATAATTGGCGGAAACGTGTGGCTCACGAAAAGTGTGCCGGCCGGATCAAAAATTTATTATCAGGCAAAAATGACCAACACAGGTGGCGATATCGATACGGTAACAGTGAAGTAAAATAAATCAGTAAAAGATCATGAATATTGAAGATTTAATAGGCAACACGCCATTAGTAGAATTGAGTGAGATCCCTGTAAAGAAAGGAGTCAAAGTTTACTGTAAGCTCGAAGGTCAGAATCCCGGAGGGAGCGTTAAGGACCGTGCTGCACTCGGTATGATAAACGGCGCTCTTGAAAGAGGAGATATAAAAAAAGGAGACACACTGGTTGAGGCAACCAGTGGTAATACAGGAATTGCCCTGGCCATGATAGCAGCGATGAAGGGATTAAAAATCAAACTTCTGATGCCTGAAAATGCTACTGAAGAGCGAATCAAATCGATGAAGGCTTACGGTGCTGAAGTTATTTTAACTCCGGCAGAAAAGACAATTGAGTACTCGAGAGAACTGGCTCAGGAGATGGCTGATGAACACGGCTATTTTCAACTGAATCAATTTGCCAATCCGGATAACTACAAAATGCATGAGCGTACCACCGGACCTGAAATCTGGAGAGATACTAATGGCAAAATCACACATTTTGTTTCGGCAATGGGCACCACAGGAACTATCATGGGAGTGTCGCGCTATTTGAAAAAGCAAAATCCGAAGATTCGAATTGTAGGCACTCAGCCCACTGAAGGGTCATCAATACCAGGAATCAGGCGATGGTCACCGGAATTTCTACCAAAAATATTTGAAGCAGACCGTGTTGATGAAACGGTGGATGTGAGTCAGGATGAAGCAACGGAGATGGCCAGACGAATGGCCAAAGAGGAGGGCATTTTTGCCGGAATGAGCAGTGGCGGTGCATTGACTGCTGCTCTAAAAATTGCCGACAAGTTAGACGAGGGAGTCATCGTCTGCATTACCTGCGACAGAGGCGATCGGTATTTAAGCTCGCCTCTCTTTGATGAGTGACAGAGTAATCTACTCATATCGCAACGACTCCACAGGATCGACTTTTGACGCCTTAATTGCCGGAAATATTCCCGCAATTAATCCGATAAGGGCCAGTACAGAAATGGTAACAATAACAGCAGACTGAGAGATTTCAGGGCGTCCTAAAAAGTCACCTGCTCCTCCAGAGAGATCCATACTCAAAATGGCGAATACAATTCCTGATGAGATTGCCAGCCCAATAAATCCGCCTAAGAATGAGATAAAAAGAGATTCAAATACGAACTGAATAATGATATGAATTTTACGGGCACCCACCGCCAGTTTAATGCCGATCTCTTTCGTTCTTTCTTTCACTACCACAAACATAATATTTGCGACGCCAACCCCGGCAATCATCAGGGTGAAAAAGCCAATCACAAAAAGAAAGAGCTCAAGCCCTGTTGCTATTTTCTGATTCATTTCCTCCATCTCAATAAAGTCCCACATAGGCATAGCCTGTTCATCAGCAGGATCGAACTTGTATTTGGAGGCCATCAATGATGTAATGTTCGTTTTGATCTGCTCCTGCAAAGCCGGATTGGATGGACGGATCAACATTGAGCCAACATTTCGATTACCGTAGATATTCTTAAACGTAGAGTGTGGTATGATTGCCCTGTTGGCATCGGGGCCATTATTCATGGACGTCTGCATTTTTGGTTTCATAACCCCGACAACTGTAAAAGGCATGCCATCAAGCAGAACCTGACCACCAATCGGACTTTCCCCTTTGAATAGTCTTTCAGCGATCTCATCTCCTAAAAACAGTACGCGTCGTTGTTCATCCACATCTTTTTCGTTGATGAAGCGTCCGCCCGCAGCAGGATACATTGTTCGCATGATTTCAAAGTCGGGATTAACACCCTCCATAAAAGTGTTTGTAATTTCATCACCCACCTGAAGCCGAACTCCCCATCGGCCATATTGAGGGCTGGAGTGTTCAATTCCCTGTACTCCGGTATTAAGCAGTTCTACATCTTCTTCAGTAAATCTGATGGTCCTTCCAACTCCAAGGCCTTCGTAGTTTAGAGTCGTCTGACCGCCATATATTACAATCACCTGATTACCGGCGCCGAGCATGCCCTCCATCATACTATTGCCGAGACCACGACCAAATGCGAGCAGAAGCACCACGGATAGGGTGCCCCAAGCAATGGCAACTAAAGTCAGAAATGATCTGAGCTTTTGTTTGCCCAAGTCGGCGATAAATTCTCTAAAAAGTGATATCCACATGGCTAAAAATTAATTCATTAAATAAACTCTATCTCCTCAGGCACTCCACTATATCAAGCCTTGAAGCTCTCCAGGCAGGTAAAAGTCCTGCTGAAAATCCTACAAATCCAAGTACAAGAAATGCGATCAGCCCAACTTCAGGTGCGAAATAGGGCGCACCTACAAACTCTTTTATAGGTAGATTCTGGGTTACCTGAACCAATAGCCACCCTGTTGCATAACCGGCAGCAGCACCAATTCCGATTATCATAAAGGTCTCAGTAAAAAACTGACCCATAATATGATGTTTTCTTGCTCCAACAGAT
>SKGY01000010.1 GCA_007117235.1 Balneolaceae bacterium | reverse complement strand
CTCAAAAACGTGGAATTGGGTTCGTATTTCAAGATTATGCACTTTTCCCACATATGTCAGCACTTGATAATGTGGCATTCGGATTAACTCATCTGCCTAAATATAAACGTAAAGTTTTTGCCGAAGAGGTTCTCTGCAGAACAGGCATGGGCGATTATAAATCACGAAGCCCGGTGGACCTTTCAGGCGGGCAGCAGCAGCGAGTGGCTTTAGCAAGAGCTATTGCACCCGAGCCTAAGCTTGTTTTACTCGATGAACCGTTTTCAAACCTTGACGCAATGTTGCGAGATATCACCCGCAAGGAAGTTCGGTCAATACTAAAGAAAGCAGGAATGAGTGCTGTTTTAGTAACACATGATCAAGAGGAAGCACTATCTTTTGCAGATCGCATCGCAGTGATGAATAATGGAGTGATTGAACAGATTGGAACACCCGAAGAAGTGTATTATAAGCCAAAAACTAAATTTGTGGCTCAATTTTTAGGTAGAACAAACCTTTTTGAAGCTGAAGTTGACGACAGCGATGCCATTCAAACTAATCTTGGTTCGCTAAAACTTAATTGTAAAGCAAAGGGACGTATCACTTGCTCAATCAGGCCCGAGCATCTTACCATCGAAAAACCAAATGGCGATCTAAATGGATGCAAAAAAGGAATTGTGATAGGAAGAGAATTTAAAGGGCATGATATCACATACCATATTGAATGCAACGGAGAGAGATATATCGTTCACACTGACAATCGTATTCTTTTCAATCCCAACGATGAAGTGGTCGTTAAACCACTCGAGCCTGCAGTAGTATTGGATTCAGTTAATTAATTCGGTAAGCAGATTAATTGCATTAGTTTATTATCGAAGACTGCGCAACGAATGGTCTCTATTTACGTAATTCATCTTCAATGTGTAAGATAAACTTGAATTTGAAACTGAATGAGACTTCTATTTTTAGCCCTCCTGATCGGTAGTATAACTGCGCCTGTCTATCCCCAAACCGAAATTAGGGGCTTAGTTTATGATAGCAACACCCTAGAGCCATTGCCATCTGCAACAATTCTGATTCAGGGAACATACAGGGGTACTATAACCAATCTCGAAGGGCAATTTTCAATACCTGTCAATGATCTTCCATTCAGTATTTTAATTAGATATATAGGTTACGATTCTGTTTCAATTGAGATATATGAGGACACCCAGCTTCCATTAAATATAGGGTTGACACCTGCTATAGCAGAGCTTGATGAAATTGTAGTGACTGACCGAGATCCGGGCTTATCAATTATGGAACGAGTAATTGAGAGAAAAAAACTCTGGAGGGCAGAACTTGAAAATTATCGTGTGCAGGCGTATACAAGACAGTCACTAAGTAGTGATACATCAATTGTTTCAATTTCTGAAAGTAACTCTGTTGCTTATTGGCGCAAAGATTTTGGCCACAGGGAAATTCAACTTTCCACCCGTCAAACTTTGAATCTGTCGGAGGAAGAAAATTTTTCCGGAGTAAGGTATTTGCCAAATTTTTATGATGACGATATAGAAATTGCTGGATATCGAGTAGTCGGTGTTACAAACCCGGAGGCTCTTCGCTATTATCACTTTAAGCTTCTTGATACATCAATGATGGATAATAAGCCAGTATATAAGATTGAAGTGGTGCCAAGACGTCAGCTTCAGCCACTGTTTGAAGGAGTTATTTACATTTTAGGGCGTGATTATGCTATGCTTGAAGTTGATTTGAAGCCAAATGATGTAGTTACTTTTCCACCTCCCGTACAGGATTTTGATCTGGCATATAAGCAACAATTTAATAACTATGGTGGCCAATACTGGTTACCGGTTGATATGAGGATTGAAGGCAGAATTCGAATTGGAATGGTTGGCCTCCGATTTCCGGCAATGAATTTCAGACAGGTATCACGCTTGTCAGACTACGAAGTGAATACTGCAATACCTGATTCCATATTTGAAAATAAGTCCTGGTTTTCAAGGGCAGACTCTACAGCAAGAGAGACTGAATTTCGGGAAGTTGAGCAGATACCACTCACAAGAGAGGAGAGCCTCGCATATGAATCTATAGATAGTACAAAAACGATTGAAGATGCTTTTAAACCGGAAGGTTTTTGGCAAGAATGATTGAATCAGGTGATGACGAAAATAGTAGTGGTCTGTTTTCTGCTCTGGATAATGTTGTGCCAAAAGGGATTTCACCTGCAGCAAGATTTAACAGAATGGATGGAATGCACTTAGGCTTGAAGTATCAAAGACACTTTAATGAATCAGGGTTTAGAATAAATAGTTTTGGAGGATATAGTTTTCACAGTGAGTTATGGGATTACGGTGTTTCTGCCAGTCAAAGAGTCTTTCAATTTGGAAGCAGATCCTTGAATTTAAAAGGCGGCTATGAAAACAGGACGGAAACATCATATCCGTCTAAACTATATTCTATGGGCATTAGTAGCTTAGTGATGATATTAGGTGGCGATGATTACTTTGATTATTTCAGAAATGAAAAAATGTATGGTGAGTTACAACTCGAGGAAATACTATCAAAAACGGATTTTACATTGGGTTTTAACCGAGAGCTGCACAGTTCATTTGGAGACCTTGAAATAAGGGATTACAGTTTGTTAAACAGGAGTAATGAGAGAAGACTGAACCCTGTTATAGATGAAGGTACTTTACACTCATTTCAAATTAAGCTAGAGTATAATATTTCTCCGAACAATTATGGCATTTCCGGAAGAAGGCAGTTTGAGATTGCTGCTGAGTTTAGCGACGATTACATAGGCAGTGATTTTAACTTTGCTAAGTATGACATTTCACTCGATTGGAACTTCGACACATTTTATCAACGTAGACTATTTTCTAATACACTTGATATACATATTTCAGCAGGTACGTCAACAGGTAAATTACCACTTCAGCGATTTGGTGCGATTGATGGGACAAAATCACTTTTCTCTCCTTTTGGTTCATTACGTTCAAAAAAGAGTACTCCATATAGTGGTGAAAGCTACTGGTTATTTGTTGCGGAACATAACTTCAGAACAATACCATTTGAGATAATCGGATTTAACGCACTAGTTGAAAGAGGGTGGGGAATAATACTATTTGGAGGGGCAGGACAAACAATTTCAGGAAGAGATGATTTTCCTGATCTGTACATAACAGATGGAATTCATACAGAAATAGGACTAAGCTTAAACAGTGTGTTTGGGGTTCTGAGAATTGATTTTGCTAAACGTATTGACTCACAGGGTTCATTTCTTGGAATAAGCGTACCCAGATACTTCTGATCGATGGGGCACATTATTCAAGAAGTAATATTTATTAAATAAAAAAAGGCGAGCACATAATGCTCGCCTTTTTCTTTAAGCTTTTCTAGATCCCTATTAGTTTCTCGGTGAGAATGGATAAGGATTCAAAGGAATTGATTCAGCACGTCGGTTTCTTTCACAGCCCGGAGTATTCGCATCGCGTTCTGCTTCAGCGCACTGTACAGGTGCTTTACCTAATCCACGTGATTCGATTCTGTCTTCAGCAATGCCGTTGTTTTTATAGAAATCAACAACTGCATTAGCTCTTCTGAGACTCAATCTTAAGTTATACTGATCGCCACCAACATGATCGGTGTATGCGTCAACTCTGACACGGAATGCTTCAGCTCTGTTTAATCTTTCAATATTCTGAGTCAATCGCTGAGCGTCACCATCTCTGATGTCTGACCGGTCGAAGTTGAAGTTGATAGTGTGGAGTTCACGAATGAAAGGAGGATCGTTTGGATCAAGAGGATCTGTACCCATTTCAATTTCTTGTCCGTCAGTAAAACCATCTCCATCAGTGTCAGGGTTTAGGGGATCAGTTCCATGAACCATTACTTCTTCATAATCAGTTAAACCGTCACCGTCTGTATCAGGGTCAAGTGGATCTGTTCCGAATCCGCCATCATATGGACCGTCGAAGTCAGGATCTTCACATTCTGCCTGATTAGTATGGAGTACTTCCTGGCAGTCTGTAAGACCGTCTCCATCAGTATCAGGATTGAGGGGGTCAGTTCCGTAGACGTTTACTTCGTCACCGTCAGATAGTCCATCACCGTCTGTGTCAGGATTAAGCGGGTCAGTTCCGTGAACATTAATTTCGTCGTAATCTGATAGTCCGTCGCCGTCTGTGTCAGGATTTAATGGGTCAGTACCGTGAACGTAGATTTCATCATAGTCAGATAGTCCATCACCGTCACTGTCTCTTTCCATTAGTTCTGCGTCCGAAAGGCTCATCAGGTATTCGAGAGTGAGTTCTTCAGGCTCTTCACTTGTGCCGCTGGAACCACAAGATTGCAGCATTAAGCCGGAAAAGAGAAGGCCTACTAGTAGAAATTTTGAATTTTTGAACATTTTATTGGCTCCTATGCAATTTAGTAGAGGTTTTATTTAAGTCGATTCAATTTCAAAAATACACAACCGTAACAATCAAACAAAAAGGTTTTTTATTGACAAATGATGAGTAATCATCATATATTATTCTCTTTGGGGCTATAGCTCAGCTGGCTAGAGCGTCGCGCTGGCAGCGCGAAGGTCCGGGGTTCGAATCCCCGTAGCTCCACTCCTTTCCCTTTGGTCACTGTTAATAAAGAGAACTAGCCAGCGTAATTGTGACAAATTCGACACTTTATAATATTTAGCATTTCAAAAACTGAATTTTCTAGTTAGTTATTTATCGTTTACATTTCGCAATTAGCTCTACAACCATTCTGTCGCTTTACTAATTCATATTGAAGTGAAACACACACTTATATTCATATTCCTCATATTTGTTTCCATCAAATGCGTTTCAGCTCAGCAATCTGAATTTGAAATAGAAATTCGTGCAGAACCTCTGTTTAATAACGCGCAAGTCGCAGAATTGACCACTCTTACAACTTCTGAAGGGTCATCAACCACAAGGCTAATTACTGTGACAGTTACAAACTTATCTGATGAATTGGCAGATGATCTGTTTCTAGATATTGATGTAAGTAGTTCACGAGAAGGTGTTCTGATGCAATCTTTCCAAAGAAATAACACCCCATTTAGCCTCAATGCAGGCGAAGTTGCTTTTATATCAAACCTGGATATTGCAAGAGGTCAGCTTCCAAATATAACAGCCCCGGTGATATTTGATGCCTCTTTAACAGAAAGCGGGCGAAATTTTCTAAACAGGTTGAAAGGGATTAACACTTTGCCACCTGACGATTACACAATCACTGTTCGGATCTATAAAAGAAACAACAGCAGGAACGGAGGAATCTTTTTAGCTGAGGATGAAACTACAACCGGACAGAATCTCATCGACAGCGATTTTTCTATAAGCCAAATTGTGCCGGGAGATTTCATAGGTTCTAACGTCTCTATTACCAATCCTTATCCAGAATTCAGATGGGAAGGATTACCACAACAGAATTATCGCTTAATTCTTGTTGAAGATGTGCCGGGCGAAAGCCCTCAGGCTCTAATAGAAAGTGTATTGAGTACAGCATCTTCCCAAAATGGGGGGGCTGCCAATCAGTTTGACTTCGAATACCTAAACGTTCAGGTAGATGGCACGAGCTTTCAGTATCCGTCAATAGGGTCAAAACCGCTTCGTCCCGGAAAAATTTATCACTGGCAGGTTTTTTCAAATTTGTTAACCACAAGTGGAGTATCGCAAAGATCGTCTGAAATTTGGTCATTCAGACTCAGGGAGGGAACACAATCCGAAAATGAAGTATCAATAGATGCAGAGCTTCAAGAGTTATTGATTGCCCTAATTGGGGCTACCCGCACACAGCAAATTTTGGCTAATAACTTCGCTTTATTTGAAATAGAAATCGATAATCAATTGTTTATTGGTGAAAGTGCCCGAGATGAACTGTTAATACTTCTCAACAAGGTGAGAGAAAATCGTGTAAAGTTAATTGAATAGATGATGGTTGCATTTAATTTAAAAGGAATACTAACAGTCGCTTTAATTGGGGTCGGATTTATTGCAGCTGAAATGGAGAGCTACAATCCTGATCGTGAAATAGCAATTGTTCGACGGTTCATCCCTTCTGTAAACCTAATTAATGCAGATAAAGATGCAGCTGTAGAGACCGGAATGTCACTATTCAGCGGTGATACTCTCATCACTGATGACAGCGGATACGCACTCGTAATTTTTATGGATCGTTCAATTGCTAAAGTACTGCCCAATTCTCAGTTAATTGTTAGAGGTGAAATTGACCGGAATCAAAATGCAAACACCCGGCTTGATTTAAGCAGAGGGGGTGTGTTTCTGGATGTAACACCCCGGGGGCAAAATGAATTTGAAGTACTGACCACAACGACAGTAGCTTCGGTTAAGGGTACCCGTTTTGGGGCAAGGTCAAATGGATTTTACTGGGTTGATGAAGGTGAAGTTGAGGTGATGGCGTTGCAGTCGGGCCAATTAGTAATGTTGAGAAATGGAATGTTTGCACAGGCTGATGAGAGCGGCACGGATCTGGTAACGGGTCAACTCTCATCGGATGAATTAGAGCAGCTGAATGCCGAATACGATATTCTTGATCAGGACCTGATTGAGCGACGCATGATTTTAAGATTTCGAGATGCGAATGGACAGGTTATTGAAGAAAATATTGATTATTACGAGCAAGAAAACAATTAAGTGTAATACACACTTTAACTACTGGTAAAAATTGAAATTTGGGTACTGATAGGGTCATAAAATGCGTGTTGGCTATACTCTGTGTCTCTCTTTTGGCTGCAGAAGCGACCTATGCTCAGGTTGATATTCAGTATATAAGTCCACAAACTGTTGAGAGAGGGCAACCGCTTGAGCTTCGGTTTGATGTACCTTCTGTAGATGAATCAAGTGTATTGGAGGCGCTGCTATTTTTCAGGACGGACGGCAGTGGTTCATTTATTCAGGAGGAAATGGATTTTATTAATGGTACATCTGAGATCTCTCTCAGTTTGCCCGATCATTCAATAAATTCTATTGAGTATTATTTTTTACTGAGGTTGCTAAACGGCAGGCAGTACACTTTTCCAAATATTACAGAAGATCAGCCACCACTATTTACTGAAGTAATTGAGCCTCGTTTACCGGAATTCCCAAGAACTAGCGCTGCTGATGTGGCAATTTTATCACCAGACCCCGGCGCAACACTTTCACAAGATGACCTGTTTATTTCTGCGGCATTATTTTATGATGAGCTTGATTTCAATCAGGATTCTTTTCTCATTTATCTGAACGGTGAAGACATTACAGCACTCACAGAGACGTCTCCATACCTATTTAAATACTATCCGCAAACTCTTCCACGAGGGCAACATGTTATTCAGGTGTTAGTCAGAATGGATGATACTTTACATGAAGTGGAACAATGGACATTCAATGTGGCTGGAAATGCAGTTTTGGGAAGGGATTTGAGATTGACGCAATCAAGAAGAGAGATTGGTGGAAATGTAGAAGTTGGCGGGAGGAGTCAGGTAATTTCAGGCTCGAGTACTGATGCACTTCAAGGGCGAATTCAGCTAAGAGGACGAGAAGGCGATTTTTACTATAGTTTAAGAAGTTATGTAACCACACAAGAGTCCGATCGATTTCAGCCTGTAAACAGATACGCAGTAAACTTAAGGTTTCGAGATAATCTGTTTCTAAATTCCGGAGATGTATCTCCAAGATTTAGTAGCTATTCCATCAATGGACGAAGGGTAAGGGGTATCAATTCGGGTGTACAATTTGGAGACAGAGCATTTGAAATTGAAGCTGTGTATGGTACTGTTAATCGGTCAGTTCAGAATCTGTACGATGCAATAGTTGTGCAAGAGTCCGGCTCCGGAAATGCAATCGAAGAACAATTTTTTTTAGAGCTTGAAGATGGAGGGGCCGGGGCATATGAAAGAAGAATTGTGGGAGGAAGGCTTTCAATCGGTAATCCTGAAAGGTTTCGTTTCTCTTTAAATGCATTACGGTTAAGAGACGATACAACTTCGATCAGAAGGATTCAAAATTTTGAAGATGTTCTGATATCTGACCCAAGTCTGACTACAGGCCTCTCTCAACAACAGACAAACTTTTTACTTCAAAATCCTAATCAGCTTCAAATTAGTTCAGGGGTTCCGCGTCCTCAGGAAAACCTGGTTCTTTCAACTGAGGTTCAGTTCTCTGCTGATGAGCAACGAGTGAGATTTCATACCGAATTTGCCGCGAGCTTGCTAAATCAGGACATATCACAAGGGGTATTAGATCGTGAGGCAGCAGACAGATTGGGAATTGATTTGTCGGATAGTCAAGAGTCATTTTTTAACAATCTGGCATGGCTTATTATCATAAATGATCAGATGAGTACCTTACCGTTTCGGTATCGTGATACAGAGTCTGAAAACTCAAGTGTGAGTCTGTTTTTCCCCTCTTCAATTATTGCAAGTGATACAAAACTTGATTTGAATTACCTGAATCAAAGAGCTCAGATTCAGTACCGATGGGTGGGGCCTGATTACAATTCACTTGCAAATAATACGGTTAGACGTGATGTGGCGGGGTTCACTTTTACAGACAGATTCAGGTTTGCTCAAAATCGATTAATGGTGATGCTTGGCGCTGAAAGGAATCGAGACAACGTAAATAATTACAAACGAAATACAACGATTAATAAAGGTGTTCGTGGAAATGTTGGCTGGTATCCTTTCAATAATAAATTACCACGTCTAAACGTCGTCATTCGTTATCGTACCCGAAATAATGGGGTAGAACGATTCAATCCGTTTATTAATGACGATTTAAGTGGAGCGTCGGTGAGAAATTTTGAAATCGCAGATGGTGACACGTTGATAACATCAACGCCCAGGAGTGATGTTATAACAACGTTTAGTGGGTCAATCACTCAAAGCTTTAACCTCATTGATGCAAATCATCAGGGTGGACTTTCATTCAGTAAGACGAAAACTGAAAGTGCAGTTTTTGATTATGGAGATGCTGAAAGTCAAAATCTATCACTCTCTCTACGTTCTCAGTACAATGGGCGGCCATTCAGAACAAATCTGACATACAATAATACGGCCAGCACCTCATTAAGCGGACTGAATAGTGTTAAAATTCATTCAATAAATACCGGATTGGATTGGGCATTTTTAGATCAAAAACTGATCCTGAATAGCATGGTGTCATTTCTAAGATCAAGATTTGTCAATACCCCACTTGTGCGGGAAGAAGGGGTAGATTTACAGAGTAGCAGGGATGACTTTTTTATTCCAGACTTCGAAAATATCAATCGAAGGCTTTCAAACTCTTATATACTTAGATTCGGGGCTGAATATCTAATTAGTAATCGTGGTGTAATTAATTTCTTATTTAATTACTCTATTATTGATAACAGATCGAATATTTTTGGCAATTTTCCAAATGATCGTATCATGCAACTCAGTTATGCATATCGATTTTAAAGCAAAGAGTTATCGCAATTGAATAAACTAGCGTCAAGCATACTTACACTGTTAATCACAAGCATATTGATGCTGATATTCTTTATATCACCTCCAATCCAGTCTGGTGATTTGAATATGCGTGATGTGCTGTTTCAGATTCGTGGGGAGATTGATTTGTCTCACAGTGATATTGTAATTGTTGAAATTAGTCAGCAGGCAGACGCAGAAATTCCATATAAATATCCGTGGCCTACCAGCATTTATGCGAAACTGGTGGAAAATTTAAACAGAGCAGGCGCTCGAGCCATTGCTTTTGATGTTATGTTTGATCAGCCGGATCTGTATGATTCAAGGAACGACTCCATCTTCGCCAGAGCCGTAGAAGAAGCAGGTAACGTCGTTTTTATTGGAGGTTTCAGAAGACAGGCTGATGTTCGGGCAGGTAGTTTTATGATTGAAAATGTGTCCCCCGTATTTCCCCGGCAGGAGTTGATGGATGCCACACCCTGGAATATCGGTTTTGTGGATATGAGAAGAGACATTGATGGGTCTATTCGTACATATCCCTTGCAAATTAATCATCGTGGTAACGCCTATTATTCACTTGCACTACAAATGATGCCGCTTGCACTTCAACAGGACATTGAATATATCAATGAAAGAAATCACTATTCGGTAGCCGGCAGAAGGTTTTCAAAAACCACCAATAGTCGGATGTTGATCAATTATTATGGGCCTTATCGCTCATTTGATTATATAGGCCTCGAAAGCGTTGTAGATGATGAAGACTTTGAAACAGTTACAGAAAGTCTGGCTTTCGAGGTAAATGAGTTTGATCATCCTGAATATGGTTTATTGAGCAGAGGGGTTTTGAATGACAAAATTGTTCTGGTCGGAGCTACCATGCCGGAGCTTCAGGATTTCCATCAGGTGCCATTTCCCAATAACTCAGGTGAAAAAACTATGGCCGGAGTTGAGATTCATGCGCATTTACTTCAGAATTTAATTGACGGTGAATTTATCTCAGAATTAGCACCGTTCCAAAACCTGATGATTGTATTTGCAGTACTCATCGCGACTTTTTTGGTCACTTATTATTACATCGGTTGGGGAGGGTTCATTGCAGCTATTGGATTAGGCCTTTTATGGTTACTTGTAAGCATATTTGCATTTTTACAGCTTGGGCTTTTTCTGCCTATACTGTCATCATTTCTCGCAATACTTTTGGGGTACACCGGCTCTACACTACAAAACGTACTTTTTGAAGTTAAAGAGAAGAAAAAAATTAAATCCATGTTTTCCACGTATCTGTCACCGGAGCTCGTGGACAGGATGGTGGCTGACGATGTTTCTTATAAACTCGGTGGAAGACTTGAGCATTTGACTGTTCTATTTAGCGACATAGAAGATTTTACCCTTCTCTCAGAGATATTTGAACCGGATGAGTTAGTTGGGTTGATCAATCGATATCTCGATAACATAACGGGACACATAAATAGTAATAATGGCACTCTCGATAAGTATATAGGGGATGCAGTAATGGCGATATATGGCGCACCATTTGAATCTAAAAATCATGCTTCAGATGCCTGTCGAACTGTGTTGATGAGTAGATTTATTTGGACAGATAAACTGCTTGAAGAAAAATCTCTTCAAATTAAAACTCGTTTTGGTATTAATACAGGTGAGATGCTAGTCGGTAATATGGGTTCAAATGTTCGCTTTAATTACACTGTGATGGGTGATCATGTAAATATTGCTGCACGCTGTGAAACTGCAGGAAAAATTTTTGGTGTATATGCTATCGTTTCAGAATCAACTAAAATTGAAGCAAACAGAGAGGGTGAGTTTGTGTTCAGAAGGTTAGGACGTGTCCGGGTAAAAGGAAAAAGGGAGCCTATAGATCTCTATCAGTTGATCTGTTTTAGCCTGCAGTCTTCAAATGAGTTAGAGATACAAATTGCAAACTTCGAGAATGCACTTGATCTGTTTTACGGTAAACATTTTGAAGAGGCGCACGCACTGTTTTCGAAGGTGAAGGACTACGAAGAGAGTTTACTGTTGGCAGATTCTTTTAATAATCCCTCTATAAAGTACATTAAACTGTGTAAAAATATGCTGAAAGACCCACCGGGTGAGTCGTGGAGTGGTGTTGTT
>SKGY01000218.1 GCA_007117235.1 Balneolaceae bacterium | reverse complement strand
CTGAACCATGGGTTGCCTAAAGGGGTGACGTTGAATGTAAACGCACCTGCCGGCGAATTGAAGGGTATTAAGTGGGCGAGACAGGCAAACAGCCGCTACGTCGAAGAGTTTGAGGGGAGAATCGATCCTCAGAATAAATCATACTACTGGATGACCGGAAAATTTCAGCTGTTGGATGAGGATGGTCAGAATGATATCGCGATGCTTGAGAAAGGATATGCATCCATCACACCAATACAGTATGATCTCACCGCCTATTCACTTCTGAACGATCTCAAGGATATTGAGCTATAGATCGTTTTTCTGCAAATTCAGAGCGATATCCCGCCACATCTTATCAACCATAGGCTCTTTCTCTTTGCTCAACTGAATTTCGATCTGTTCCATATGGCTGATTGGAAGCGTACCTAAATGATCGCCCCATATTGCACTCTCAACGGTAACAAATGCATCATTCAAACCCTCTTTCTGATAGATTAGCTGATTTTGAAGACGGTAAATTGGATTCAACGAGTGATCGGTTCCTTTACCAACAGCTGCTGAGATTGAGTAGTATTTAACCCCGTCAACATTTGGCGTGTTGGGATTGAACTCTTCCTGAACATAAGACCGGGTAAGCTGCTCTACGGCACCAACCGCATTGCTTTTTTGGGAGGGGAAGATATTTTCACCGAGCCAATCCATCAAAAAGCTGAGACGGTCTTTCAGCATATCTGGTGTGGTTAACGCGATATCTGCCAGACTTGTGCCCTGATGAGGCGCCGCAATGGTTGTGAGTGAAGCCACTGAGCTATCCATGCCATGATGGGTGATAGCGGCACGCATATCGAGTCCGCCCATACTGTGTGCAATCACGTTCATCTTTTCATAACCGTACTGCTGTTTAAGCTGAATAATTTTTTCAGCCCACTGTTCAGCTCGAATAGAGATGGTGGAGTAGGGGACAATATTTGGGGCAAATGTGTGAATACCGTAGCTCCTGAGTCTCAGGCAGGAGTCGTGAACAGGAGATGGTTTCACAAGCATAGAAAAACCGCCGTACCCGTGACAAATTAATATCGGGTATTTTAGCTGAATGATATCCGGTTGTGGAAATTCCTCCAGCTTAAACTTCTTCATATACTTTTGAGGTTCAATCCACTTCATGAGAATCCGGGTCGGGTAGTATTATCGGTTGTTGTTGACGAAGCATCAGGTCGCGGTCGCTTCGAATGTCGATCGATCGATGAATCGTGTTATTGTACAACAAATGAATCTTCATATCGCGTTCGGGAAACGATACATTCGCAAAAGTTTCTACCCCGTAATCCCAAAGATAGTGATGCAGTGTATAGTGAAGCGTTGTTTTTGAGAAATTGGGTGCAACAGATACCACATAATTTTGCCTTGAAAAAATACTGTCTACCTCAACAGTTCGAACCCTAACCTGCTGTTCGTCAACATTTAGTTCACGCAAGGTCAGCGTAATAAGCGAGTCTATTTGTGAAGGACTTTGTAGCTTCTTAGGTGTGACGGGCTCAACACTCCATAACAGTATCACCGCAACGAAGCAAGAGAGCGTCAGTAATACAACAAGTATGGAGCGCTTTGTTTCACTATCCATGACGGGTAGTTTTTTGTTAAAAATTCTCAATTAGCCTTTGTACAATCGAGCCGCTGCTTGTACTTTCGATACGGATTATTCGATTTGTCACCCGGAACTCAAAATGTTCTCTACGTCACCCTGACACAGGTCAGGGAATCCCATTTTAATGTGGGTTGAAAGTACCAATTACGAATACCTTAATGTAAGAATAGATTCACTCTGATGGCATACACGTTTCAAAAAGTTGAGAATAAAAAACAGATTGATCTCTTTCATGATCTGCCATTTCGGATTTATAAAAATGATCCCAATTGGATTCCGCCATTCCGGTTTGAAATCGAAAAGATTTTCGATCCGGAAAACAATCCACTCTTCGAAAAAGGGGAGTGTGAGCGCTATCTGATGTTTGAGGGAGATGAACTGAAAGCCCGGTTTGCTGTGATGAACCACTCGGAACGGGATACTGTCTTTGATCCGCCCATGGGTGGGATGGGATTTCTTGAGATGGTAAATGAGCAGTCAGTTGCCGATGCCGTGATCCAGTTTGCCAACGAGTGGCATAAAAAGAGAGGCTACAAAGCGTTTCGCGGACCGGTGAACTTTGGTGAGAACATGAACTACTGGGGACTGCTGGTTGAAAACTTTGATGAACCACCCATCTACGGAATGCACTATCACGCTCCATACTACAAAGAGCTGATTGAACAGACCGGCGCCGTTAAACTTGATGATCACTGGAGCTACAAACGTGAATTTGATATGCCGTTGCCCGAACGACTGGTTCGAATTACTGATCGAATAGAGAGCCGCCCTGATGTAACACTCAGGCCAATAGATATGAAAAACCTTGAGCGGGATGGAGAGTATATTCGCCAAATTTATAATGAGGCGTGGAGTGATCAGGATATTGAGGAGCGGGAACATGAGTTTACGGAGCTGACCCGCGAGGATGTCCGACAGATGGTAAAACAGCTACAACCTATCATGATACCCGAAAGTGTACTGATCGCTTTTGTGGGTGATGAGCCCGCATCATTCATTGTGTGCGTGCCCGACCTGAATGAAGTCTCAGCCGAAACGAAAGGGAAACTGAAGTGGTGGCATCTGCCAAAGCTGTTCCGGTTTAAAAAACGGGCAAAACACCTGCGGACCACCGTGTACGGCACGCTTCCCAAATACAGGAAAATGGGGCTTGAGGCGCTGACCTTTGTACGCGGCATCCAGATGACGAAAGAGGCGGCGCCCACGCTTCTCCATCTTGAGGGAACCTGGGTCAGCGAAAAAAACTGGCTCATGCAGCGAAGTTTAGAGGCACTGGGTTGCTACCATCATAAAACACACCGGACGTATCGATGGGATGTTGACTGACGAAGGGTAAAATTTATCGGCGTTTTATTCGGACAGGATATTGTATTTATTTGCTTTGACGGCGTGTTTGGATTATTATCGGACATAGTTAACGGCAAAATGTTGCCGATAAATACATGTTATGTACTTTCTCGGAAAGCAGGGAATTAGTGTAGAATCAAGCTTTTGAAATTTTAAAATT
>SKGY01000220.1 GCA_007117235.1 Balneolaceae bacterium | reverse complement strand
CAATGTTTTCAACAATGAATCCATACTGATCTCTGGCGGGCATGGGTGGAATCTCTGCCAGGTTTTGTATTGAAATAATCTCATTGTCAACCGGATTAGACTCCGTGGTGTTAGAAGCATAGAATGCCGCGACAAATACAATAATTGAAATTGACATTCCTAGTAGAATGAACTTCCGCATTTGTTGTAGATATATTTTTGAGTTTAGTTAGTAACCTAAAGCAGTAAATCGCACTAAATTAAAGGAATTATACTTGGAATCATAATACGGATCTGTTCAATAATCAATTACGGATTTCGTTTATCGATTTTAGTATCTTAAACGCTTATTATCTCGACAAGAGTGCAAACCCTTAAATATCGAAGAAACCACTAAGTGAAGGCAATTACACTATTCATTTCTCTGATTTTTTCAGCGCTAATATCCAGTTTAAATGCTCAGCAGGTTCTTACATTTACAGACAAAGACTCGCTTCGGGTAGGAGAACTGTTTGAACTTACATTTGTAGTTGATGGAAACTACAGTTCGTTGTCCTATCCTACCGTTGATGATTTTGAAGATGACCTTGATATCATTTCCAGACAACGATTTCAGGTATCTGCAAATAGAGACAGCCTTGTATATACCATACAGTTTTTTTCGACTGAGAATATTACCATATCACCCAAACAAATACAGTTATCCGGTGGTGATGTAGATACGACATTGACCACATCCAGGGTACCACTTTTCTTTAAAGCAACTGTATCTGACACTGATGACGAGTTTAGGGCACTAAAACCCATTTTTGAATTTGCAAGGGCATTATGGCCAATTATTCTTCTATTATTGGCCCTTATCGCTGGATCCTATCTGTTTTACAGATGGTATCAAAATCGTGAGCCGGAACCCAAGCCAAAACCTGCTAAGAAGCCGATACCGTTTATTCATCCTCTGCATCAATTACAGAAATCTATAGACGCACTGCCCAAAACCAATGAATTAGATCAAAAACAAGATTATGAGGAGTACTATATCAAACTCGGTGATGCAATAAGACTTTATATAAAACGAGTATATCAATTCCCCGCTTTAGAGATGACAACCCGGGAAATTACCGAAAATCTCCGAAATGAATTAGCCAATAGTGATTTGATCAAAATCACACGTTCGGTCCTCAACGAAGCTGACATGGTAAAATTTGCCAACTTTAAGCCAACTCAGGATCTTGCAAACAAAGTATTAGACAAAGCAAATCAATTCGTGAAAACTGCAACTGATAGTGACGAGCAGCGAATCAATTACATGGAGTTCAAGCACCAGGAAGAGCAAGACAAAATCGTACAAGAATCGAACGGTACGTCACTAAATCCACAGAAAAAAGAGGATTCAAATGAGTTGGGCTAATCCCGAATTTTTCTTACTTCTACTTTTACTGCCAATTTTTGGAGCCTATTTACTTTGGAGTCACTTCAAAAACAGAACTGCCTCTCTAGTCTTTTCGTCACTCAGTAATCTGGAATCAGTAGAGGGAAATTACAGAACTCGGCTGGTCTGGATGACGCCCCTCCTCTACGCATCTGCTTTTTCACTTTTTATAATTGCAATGGCACGGCCTCAGATTCAAAACACAACGGTTGAGCAAAGTGCTGAGGGTATTGACATAGTTATCAGTATTGATATCTCTTCGTCCATGCTTGCGGAAGATATTACACCAAATCGACTTATTGCCGCTAAGGAATTGGCTGCTGAATTCATAGACAGACGAATTTCTGACCGGATAGGCATTAATGTATTTGCCCGAGAGAGTTTCACTGTTGTACCACCTACACTGGATTACAGGCTTGTGAAAGATCTGTTGGAAACGGTTGACCTGGGTATGGTTCGGGATGGCACTGCAATTGGAATGGGAATTGCCACATCTGCTAACAGGCTCAGAGATTCTAGAGCCGAGAGTAAAGTTATTATCCTTCTTACTGATGGAATGAATAATGCAGGTGAAATTGATCCCGTTACTGCCGGTGAAATTGCCGCTTCTTTTGGTATCAGAATTTATACTATTGGTGTTGGTACCCGGGGAACCGCGCCTTACCCGATCGATGATCCGATTTTCGGCAGAAGGTATCAAAATGTACCTGTCGAAATCGACGAAGAGATGCTTCAGCAAATTGCAGGACTAACTGGTGGACAGTACTGGAGAGCCACTGATACAGAGGTATTCAGAGAGATTTATCAGAAAATAGATGAGCTTGAAAGAACAGAGATCGAAGAGATCATTTACATCGATTACAAAGACAAGTATCCACCCTATCTCCTATCAGGAATTGTTATCTTCATAATAGCTTTTGTGAATGAACGGTTTATAACAAGATCACCGTTGTTCCATCCCTAAGAATAGATAAATACAGACTACATCTCATTACGAATGATTGATCAAATTCGATCAGAAATTAATAATCGATTTTCTGCTGAATCAACACTTCAGAAACTGAGTGAAGGAGAGCAAATTCAGCTTAAAGGTTTTACCGGATCATCACTGCGGGTAGCTTTAACAAGCTTAGTCAAACAGCGCACCCCTTTACTTTTTATAACCAAAGACTTTGAACGCGCTGCGGCTGTTGCTTCAGATTTTGAACAGCTTGGTAATGAAAACGTGGCACTCTTTCCTCCTCTGCGACGAAAGCCATACGATTCGGAAAAAGTACTTGATCTTTCGATTATGGTGCAGCGCTCTGAGGTACTCGAAAAAATTGGAAACAATCAGGTATCTGTTATTGTAGCATCGGTCGACTCGCTGTTTGATAAACTTGTTCCAGCTGATCAGTTTCATAAGGCATCGGTACATCTGAAAACCGGTGAGATAATAGCCCCCGATGAGCTTGCCGAGAAATTAACTGATCAGGGCTACTCATCAACTAAATTTGTGGACGCTCCCGGTGAATTCGCCGTAAGAGGTGGCATATTTGATGTTTTTCCATTTTCAGGTGAATATCCTGTACGATTTGAATTTTTTGGGGATGAAATAGATACCATTCGTGAATTCGATCCGGACTCCCAGCGATCAATCTCTTTTTTAAATGAAACGCGACTGGTGCCAAATGCAGCAAACTCAGAGAACGGTGAAAAAGCCGCTTTAACATCATATCTACCCGCTGATACTGTTTTACTTATTG
>SKGY01000152.1 GCA_007117235.1 Balneolaceae bacterium | reverse complement strand
TATTATGGCAGCTCAGATGCTTATCTGAATGCTATTCGTAGCGCAGATGATAATGTAACAACAGTGATGACCGTGGGGCACAATCCCATGACCGAAAGCGCGATGGAGACTCTCTCCGATAAACCGTTTCATAACCATGTTCCAACAGCAGCGATTGCCTGTTTTGAGGTGAATGCAGATTCATGGAAGCAAGTTGGGCCGGGCAAATGCAAACTGAAATGGTTTGTTACTCCAAAGGATTTGTGATGTATTATGTCACCACCGTCATGCTGAACCTGTCTGCCAAAGCGTACAGCCAGGCAGGTTTAGTTCAGCATCTCCCATTTTGATCAATTTTTGGAGACCCTCCCGAGTTCCCGAGATCAGGGTGACGACTACAAACCACAGCGGCACGGCGAATACACGGCGATCACAACATATATAGATTATTAAAAAACACCCTCGCAGTGCTCTCCGTGATACCTTTGTGACGCCGTGTTTTTCAAATGTGCCAAGGTTTTGAAACTTGAAATCGAACCCGGTATTATTATAGCTGGGCTTCTTGCTGAATGGATGAGTTATTAAACCACAGCGACTCAGCGAATGCACAGCGTTCACAACGGATATCGCTTCATTAACCTCGCAGTGTTCGCTGTGATACCTTTGTGCCGCCGTGTTTTCAAACGTTCTAAGGGTCCATTCTATATTTATTCTGATCATTATTACGATCGATTTTCTAATAGTTTCTGTAAGTGATGTCATTTTTTGGTTCTTACATGTAGTTAGGGTGTAAATGGTGTTGCTGAGGTTATTATTTAATCACAGCGAAAATGCGAATTCATGGTGTACACACAGTGGATTAAATTAATTAATGAGTTATGGAAAGAGAGAATAGAATGGCGACATTGGTTTTGGATTGTGCGTTTGAGGTGCACAGGAACCTTGGTCCCGGGTTATTGGAGTCTGCATATCAGACAGCATTGGAGGCAGAACTAATTGAAAAAGAGGTCCCATTTATTTCACAATTGGAAGTTCCACTTGAATACAAAAACAGATTTATAGAAACAGCTTATCGTATGGATTTTCTTGTGGGAAACTCTCTGATTGTAGAGCTAAAAGCTGTTGAAGCTATTCATGATATTCATCTTGCCCAAATTCTTACCTATTTGAAATTATCTGATAAGAGACTAGGGCTTCTCATAAACTTCAACTCAGATCTGCTAAAAAACGGTATCAAACGAGTCATCCTCTAATCTACAATCACCGTGCCCGCTGTGAATCCGCTGAGCCGTTGTGTTTTTCAAACGTGCTATGATTGAAAATCCCTGAAATCAATTCATTTATAGGGTGGTTAATTAACCACAGCGACACAGCGAATGCACGGCGCTCACAACAGATATTGTTTAATAAACAACACCCTCGCAGTGTTCGCTGTGAACCCTTTGTGTCGCTGTGTTTTTTGATGTGTGCTAAGATTTAGAAACCAACCATCAATCCCGCCTGGACCGAGGTGTTGGTATACAGGTTTAGTTCAGTATCTCCCAGGTTGGTCAAAGACGGGAGACCCTGATCTTCATCAGGGTGACTTAAGAATCAATCCCGCCTAATCTCTATCTCTTCCAGTAGCCGCTCAGTGTTATCAATCTCATCCATCATAAACAGAATATACCGTGCATCAACGCTGATGGTTCTGGACACTTCAGGAATGAACAGGTAATCACTCACAATCCCCTCAATGTTGCCGTCAAAAGCCAGCCCGATCAGCTCCCCATCTCCATTCAATACCGGACTGCCCGAATTTCCCCCGGTAATGTCATTACTGGAGAGAAAATTCAAAACTAAATCTCCCGATTGAGAATAAGGCCCAAATGGCACACTGCCCGAAGAGAGATTCCTCTTGTAGTTCAGAAGGTTTTGAGGAACATCAAACGGCTTATCACCCGTGTGCTTATCAACCATACCCGAAAAGGTTGCGAACGGCGTATTATAAACACCATCAGCGGGACGGTAGCCCATAATTTGTCCGGCACTCAACCTCAGTGTAAAATTCGCGTCAGGATAAAGATCCGGTTCATTACGCATTTCGATCATTCCCTCAACATATCTTTTCTGAGCTGGCTCCAAATACTGAAAATGTTGAAAATAGTTATCTCTGCTTTGCTCAAATGTTTCAAAAATATCGCGGGATATCAGGTAGAGACTATCGCCAAATGCCTCCTCGCTGTAAATCATCTCTGTAAAGATCCAATCTGAAGCGATGGACGTATCAGTAAGAGCCGAGCTTGCCGACTGCCTGTCTACAAAAGACTCAATTTCCAGTTTCAAAGGTTTCGTTTCGATCTCATCAAAAAACTGGTAGAGAATAAGAGGACGCCGGTTTTCCGGCATCTCAGCCATTGCCTGTAGCATCTCTGACAAGATTAGCAGTTCAGCTTCCATATTCATCGATTCATTCCACATTCTTGCCATGTCAAACAGTTGCTGGCGATCTCCTGATGAAAAGAAGAGACTGTCGGGGGCTTTAGAGTACTCATAAAAATCATTAAAAAGTGAGCCCATTTGAATGAGGTTGCTAAACTGTATGGCGTAGTAGCTCATAAACAGAGCGTCTCCCATCTGCCCTGCTATTTGATAGCTTTGCTCAAGTTGAGGCAGAACACGTCCATATCTTACATTTCTAAGTGAATCAGATCTGATCCACTGCCTGAACTCGCGATCTGTAATACGTTTTTGGTTCGTTATGGAGTAGTCCTCAAATCCACTTATTATTCCCTGATAATATTTTAATGCATTTGCTATTGAGGCACGCTCGGCCGCATTTGCTACAGCGACATCTTCATCTTGTGATGCTTCCAGTTCCAGGCCTTTCAGGTAGGCTTGAAACGCTTTTTGGAGAATTGGGAACTGCTGTTTTTCATAAAAATCGAAGGCATAACTGCTTTCAAGACGGTAAGTGGTGCCCGGGAATCCGAGCGTCATGGTAAAATCTCCGGGGAAAAGATCACCGGCGCGAAAGGATAGATGATAATCCGGATTGAAAGGAATGTTGGATGGTTGATAGGATTGTGAAATTCCATCTTCAGAAACGTAAGCCCGCAGAAAAGCGAAATCACCTGTGTGTCTTGGCCACATCCAGTTGTCAATGTCACCACCAAATTTCCCCACTGCTTCCTGAGGG
>SKGY01000187.1 GCA_007117235.1 Balneolaceae bacterium | reverse complement strand
TTATCGACACCTAATACGTCGTAATAATCTCGTTTTGACATGATGTCAGTTTTATTCGCTTACAATTACTTTTGCGTGCCGAAGTGTTTTATCACCCATTTTATATCCGTTTTCAAAGACCTGAAGGACGGTTCCACTTTCAATAGAATCATCATCCGGCTTTTGTCTCATAAGAGCATCGTGAAGGTCTACATCAAACGGAACACCTGTCTCATCAATCCTTTCTACGTTGTATCGTTTCAGAACGTCTTCAAATTTTGACGCTACAAGTTTTATACCGTCAATGTATGATGAATCTGCACCACCTTTAACCATTGCATCTAGTGTTCGTAGCAGATCGTCATAAACTGGTAGAAATGCTTCAACCGATGTTTCACGGGATGATTGATAAACCAGTTCTTTCTCTCTTTGAAGACGTTTTTTGAAGTTTTCGAGATCAGCTGCTTTTCTTAGCTGAGTGTCTCTGATCTGATTGATCTCCTCTTCCAATTCATTGATTCTCTGCTGCTGTTTTATCAACAGATCATCCGTCTCGTCACCGGAAGCATCATTTTCCAACTCCTTATCTTCAACGAACTCTTCATCTTGACCATCTGCAATGGTATCAGCTTTAGTCTTATTTTCCTGCTTGTTGCTCATCAATTAAACGATTTTTACTTATACTCCTCAATATATTTACTGAGGTTAATTTTCTGTTTCTGTTACTCTACTTCTGCAAATAGTATGCCACAATGGGTCGAACTAACAGTTCGTCACAGCGTAATCTGAAATTCTCTATTCGCCTTCGAAAAAGAATTCAATCATGTTCCCGTCCGGGTCTGAAGCAAACACAAAACGGCCTTTCTTTCTATTCGCAGGCCCACTTAATATGGTCACTTCATTATTGCGAAGATATGTAGCCATCTCATCAACCTTATCAGCTGAATCGAGGTAAAAGCCTATATGATCAACCCTGAAATCTCTTGAATTGGGATCGTAACTCGTTTCTGCTTCAACAATTACGAGTGTATCTTCCTTACCAATTTTATAAACCGCCATACTCTGGCCCATCTTTTTAACCAGCTCAAATCCTAAAACTTTACCATAGAACTCCTCTGAGCGCTCAATTTCATTCACCCGAATCGTCATATGGTTAATTCCTGAAGGCTTAAAATCCATGATCTAAATTTTTTAATATCGTTATTGTTAATCCGCATTAAACTACAAGATTTGGTATTATCATTGAAAACCTTTTTCGGGTAATTGACCTTTATCTCAAACAAAAATACCGGTGGCAACCCTTTATCTTGTAGCAACCCCAATTGGAAATCTTGATGACTTTTCAACAAGAGCCGTTGAGACGCTCAAATCTGTAGATTATATAGCTTGCGAAGACACCAGAACTTCAGGTGTGCTCTTCCAAAGATATCAAATCAATAAACCGACTTTTTCGTTTCATCAACACAATGAACACCATAAGGTTGCGCATGTCTTAAATCTGCTCAATAGTGGTTCTGATGTGGCGATTGTTACCGATGCAGGAATGCCCGGCATCTCCGATCCCGGTTTTTTAGCTGCCCGGGCTGCTCATCAAAACGGACACATCGTCACCCCTATCCCTGGTCCTGATGCCATTTCTACAGCCGTTGCGGCAAGTGGTTTACCCTGCGATCGTTTTATTTTTGAAGGATTTCTCCCTCCTAAAAAAGGAAGACAGACAAGAATTCAGCTCATTGCTGAATCTGAAATCACCAGCGTGGTTTATGAAAGCCCTCACAAGCTGGTTAAATTTTTAGAAAAACTACACGAATATGCCGGTGATGATCGTTGGGTTGCCATTGCGCGCGAACTAACCAAAAAATTTGAAGAGATTGACCGAGATCAGTTAGGCAAGCTGTTAGAACGATGGAAAGATAAACAGTCTGTGAAGGGCGAGATCGTGGTCGTCGTTGCAGGTAAAGATTATACAGAATAGAGCCTCAGGCATTGATGAATATTACTGATATGAAAAAAATCGATTTTTGGAATAATAACTGGGTGATGTCAGTCACCGCATCAATTTTATTATCACTGGCTTTTCCCCCATTTAATGCCGCCATACTGCAGATTCCGGCCTTTATCCTACTGTTCAGAGTAGCTTGTAACTCATCTTCAGTACGTCAAGTTATATTGTACACTTATCCCGCATTTGTGCTTTGGAACCTGTTTGTGAGCTATTGGCTTATGATGGCAACTCTGGCAGGTGGTATTTCTGCGATATTGGCTAACTCAGCCATCATGCTGGTTCCTCTATTGTTAATGCGTGCACTCTTCCGGTCTAACATCAATCCGATTGTTACAGCGCTTATTGCCGCATCGGTTTGGGTAAGCTATGAATATCTGCATCATAACTGGGATCTGGCCTGGCCATGGCTAACTCTTGGGAATGGATGGTCTAATTTAACAGGGGCCATTCAGTTTATTTCTGTAACCGGCGTTTACGGAATCTCTTTCTGGGTGATATTTACTGCGGGGCTGCTATACAATTATATCGTGGAGCCCGTTAAACCGATACTTTACAGTGCGATTACGATATTTTTTGCTTTTCCGCTTTTCTCTGTACTCACAACCATTACAATACAGCAAAGTGACGGCGAGCCCATAAATGTAGCAATTGTTCAACCCAATTCTGACTCATATGAAGATTATGGAGGAATGGAATCGCTCGATGCTCTGGTGGATAAACTTCTTCGCCTTTCGGGTAGTGTAGTAACTGAAGAAACAGATGTTATTATCTGGCCGGAAAATGCAGTTTCAAGTGGATTATCATTGAGAAACCCCTACTTCAGCCAAATCAGGGATTCACTTCGGGTTTGGGATACGCAGCTAATTACCGGTTCAGGGTTTGTGGAATATTATGATGAAGAGACCAGGCCCGAGGTATTTCGACGATTTGCAAGCGGAACCATGTACAATATTTTTAATGCTGCTATTCACCTTCAGCCTGAAACTGACACCGATATCTATAAAAAAGGCCGCCTTGTTCCTGTAGTAGAGCGATTCCCATTTATTGAATTTTTTCAGCGAATTGACATTTTTGATTGGGTCAACTGGGGTGATTTAATGGTTTATGGACTTGGCAGAGACGCTAACAACTTTCAGGTGAACCAGCTCAAAACTCCCCCACTTATCTGTTATGACTCCGTATTTCC
>SKGY01000257.1 GCA_007117235.1 Balneolaceae bacterium | reverse complement strand
TCAATTTTATACACGCACTTGGAATTGCACAGCCTGCTTTAGACCTGTTTACAAATGAAGACTATGATCTCTATTACAGAGCAAGAGCAGTAATTCCTTTTTAAATGATCAGTTTTGAGCATCTAGAGAGAAAGAAAAAGTGCCTCGATTTATTTTCCGAGGCTCAATCAATTTGCTCAGGACTCAGGACTTAGGACTCAGTACTAAATCTCAAATCCCCCTTCTCAATCCACGCTCGGTAAATCGCCAATCTTCGATTGAGACATTTATCTCTCTCTCGCTCCAACGTATTTCTGTTTTACGATCTTCTCTCAGATCAAACATTGTCATTTTTGCAGGGCTCCAAAGTCGGTCAGTTACCTGTTCCAGATTTTCTGCTTCCAAACGTTTGATCTGACTGTCGTTTTCGTCAAAATAATGAATCTTTTGAAGTGCATATGTAGACTTGATTATTTCAAACTCCAGATAAGCATATTGGTCTGAGTCTGGTTTAGACGCCCTCAGCAGATAGTACTCGTCATGTTCTTCTAGCCATTCGAAATCATAATCATCAGGATCCTGATCACCAAGATCCTCGTATGTGAAATCACTGCCCATAAATCGATCTCCGCGCTCTGATGACCCGATAGTTTGAATACGACCAACTGATGGGAGATAAAGTCTTTGAGTGGTACTGCCATTTTCATTGACCGAAAGAAAACCGGTACCCCGCACATTTCCGGGATCAGAAAAAACAATAAGACTATAGCTGTTATCTCCGTCAAATTGATTCCATGACTGCATAGTTCTGCTGCGAGTTCTGCCTCGAGGATCAGTAATTACCATTTCCATAATTGCTGATTCTGAATCGATTGAACTTCTCCGGTCGTCAACCTCTTCAAATATGGCTCTTGCCCGCTCTTCATCTGTGATTCGCTCCTGAGAATGAGCTTGAGTAGCTGCAAAAAGAGTTAGTAGCAATAAGATTAGTACTTTTTTCATAAGTTTTGTTTTAGGTAACAGGATGTGCTGCATCGGGGCCTACTACTGTCATCCATCGGCGGACTTCCCATGAAAGAACCAGATTGTGCTTAACGTATGGGTCGTTCTTTGCAAATTTTTCAGCTACCTCAGGTGAATCACTCTTGAAGAGAAGTATTGCCTGATCGGCAGGTTCTGACAACGCTCCACCCATAACAAGATCTTTGTCATTCACGGCTTTTCGTGCCATTTCAAGATGCTCATTTCGAAATTCACCGCGTCTTTCGAGGTAGTCGTCAGCAAGTTTATAAATTAACAGATAATGGTTCATAGAGATTTCAGTTTTTAAGCAATAACGCTGTTTTCAAGTTTAGAACCGGCATGTTGCTGCTCGGTTTTTTCAAAAATTTCAATAATCTGACTTTTAGGAATAGGTCCGGCTGCACTTAACTCTTTACCTCCACCATAAGTTGCAATGGCGTAGTCAGCGACTTGGGCAAAGGCTTCATTGGGGACACCCACATCAGAAAGTCGCTGGTAAAGCCCATTATCATCAAGCCAGGCTTCAAACGTTTGAATAAATGCCATGGAAGCCTCCTTAATATCATCGTGTTCAATTCCAAATAGCCGATCACCAAGAAGCGCCATGCGTTCAAGCACTCTGTCATTTTCCCATAAAAATCTGAGATAAGCCGGATAGAGAGTTGCAAGGCCACGGCCATGAGCGAGGTCATGATTGTAGCCGCTTAACGAGTGCTCGAGGTTATGCAGTGTAAATGGAGCTCCTTCACGACCCGCAACCTGCATACCGTTTAATGCCAAGGTGGAAGCCCACATCAACTGCCCACGAAGCTCTTCACTTTCAGGATCTTCTTCAATCAGTGGCAGGGTTTGAATTACAGTTTCCATAACGCCTTCACTGTATCGATCAGCCAAAGGGGAGTCGTTACCGCCGAGCAGATAGTTTTCAATAGCATGACTGATTATATCTGAAGCACCATCCCTGGTAGTTGTTAATGGAAGTGATGTGTGAAATGCCGGGTTAAGCCACGATGCAGAAGGTTTTAAAAATGGGTAGCTGATAGGCGCCTTACCTTTAACATCTTTGTTTGAAATGACTGCGTGAGCCGTTACTTCGGATGCAGTAGCGGCTGTGGTTGGAATAGTAGCTACGGGTAACGCCCCTTTCATTTTTCTGTATTTCGGTTCACCAAGAACAAATGGCCAAATATCCGACTCATTTTCATGAATGAGACCCGCAATCGCTTTTGATGCATCCATTACGGAACCACCGCCCAGGGCAAGAACAAAATCTGCATCATTCTCTTTGCCAATTTTTACAGCTTTGTTGATTGTCTGTGACAAGGGGTTTGGTTCTATCCCTTCAAAGTGGGTAACATTGAAGCTTCGGCTTTTAAGTTGATTTAGCACCTCATCAAAATAACCGAGACGTTTTACGCTCCCACCACCGGTTACTAGTAATACATTTGAACCGTATTCAGATAACTGGTCAAAAAAATTGTCGGACTTCTCTTTCCCAAAGTAAAGTTTAGTGGGAATATGCAGTTCAAAGGGATTCATAAATGGGTATATTTGGTTGAAAATTTTATATGCAGTTTTAGTCTCTGGCTTAAGTAACAAATTAAACATATCACATTACAAAGACGTTCTATAATGACCGATTTAAAAGATGAAATCCAGAAGCTTGTCGAAAAGAAGTTTGACTACATGGTTCAAACAAGACGTTACCTTCACAAGAACCCCGAGGTAAGCTTCAAAGAGTATGATACCACAGAGTTTATAGTAAAGGAGTTAAGCAAAATAGGATTTCGAGTTGAACGCCCTCTGGAGACAGGATGTGTTGGTATTTTGGAAGGGGATAAACCCGGTAAAGTAATTGCACTTCGGGCAGATATAGATGCATTAGCGATGACTGAAGAGGGGGATGCAAAAAGCGAGTTTTTCTCTGAGAGGGAAGGAGCTGCTCATTGCTGCGGACATGATGCACATACAGCGAACATGCTTGGCGTGGCTCATATATTGCAGGAGATGAAGCAGAATGTCAGCGGAAAAATTTTGTTGATATTTCAGCCGGGTGAGGAAAAACTGCCGGGTGGTGGAAGATTATTAACGGAGTCAGGACTTCTTCAAAAAGAGGGTGTTGAAGAAATTTACGGTCTTCATATGAGCCCCGAAATAGCGCCGGGACAAATCGCTGTTAAACC
>SKGY01000207.1 GCA_007117235.1 Balneolaceae bacterium | reverse complement strand
TCTAGAATACGATTTTCGGCTGATTCTTTTAACGAATCATAATCACCATTCAGCCCAAACCAATAGTCAGTATCTGCGTGGGTAGATATATTCAAAACTCTCGTGCCTTCAGGTGCACGTTCTAGATCATTCTTTTGTGAGAATGAGACAAAAATGGAGTTTGATTGAATTGAGTCTGTTTTCTCACTTTCGTCAATATGTATTTGATGGTGATGAGGCATATCGTCAGGATACACATCATCGGTAACAATACCCATCGTGAAAGCTCCCCAGGCATCGTCAAATTTCTTTGATTCTTTATTGAAGTACTCTTTCATTTTTCCGGTCGTCAGATCACCGAGGTTCCAAATAGGCACATTCGATACAACAACAGGTGCACTGTACTCTCTGTTTTTAGATGTCTGGACTGAATACATATCATCGGTTCGATCAACATGCAGAACTTTCTCTTTGGTATGAACCTCCCCACCCCGCTCAATTATATAGTCTTGCAGAACATTAACCATGTTTATCAATCCACCCGGAACGTAGTAGTTTGTATAGTTTGTGTATGTGAGCGCCGGTGCCCCAAACAAAAATGGAGTATCGTTTGAATTGGATTGAGATGATATGATCAGCTGCTCATCAATAAATCTGAAAAAATCTGTATTGGTTATTCCATGCTTAATTGCAGATTCTTTAACCGAATTCAGCGCATGGGGCAACACCCAAATGTCGCGCGGATCATTTTTAAAAAGATTAAGCCAGTCACCGGTATTCAGGGGTGGAAAAAAATGGTTTTTACCCGATACCTTCCATACAACATCAGATATACTGAACGCTGTTTCCCAAAACTTTCTCTGCTCAGTTGCCTCGCCGAAATGTTTAATTGCCTCTTCAATCCATTTCTCCTTGTCTAGCCATCGGGTGATTACTTTATCATCCATGTGCACCTTCATTGAAGGATTTATTGGCACTTTTGGAATGGTTATACTGAGCCTCTCTTCAAGTTGTTTTAACGGTTGATTTTCATCAAATCCAATTAGTGTTGTTGCGCCTGATTCAAACGTATATCCTTTTCGGTAGTAGGACGAACTGCAGCCACCAATAGCATGCGCTGCCTCTAACACCAAAACTTTGTATCCGTCCTTGGCTAATAGAGAAGCCGTTGTCATACCTCCCATCCCGGATCCTATAACAACGATATCAAATTGATTGTTTACTGAGTGATTCATGATTTACCGAACAGCAAATCACTCAACTTGGTTTCAAGCAAACAGTCAGAGTAGCAAAAATTTATGCGAGCAACTTATAATGGTACAGATAGATTAAGCTTCCTGTAAACTAGCTGTTGAGTGAGCCAAAACAGGTTTATCTACTTTTTGATCAGATTCGATAAGTCCGTCACGAAGTCGTACAATACGTCTGGCATGTTCAGCGATATCATTTTCGTGAGTAACCAAAATAATTGTATTACCAGCTCTGTACAGCTCTTCAAACAGAAGCATGATCTCTTCTCCCGTTTTCGAGTCAAGATTACCGGTTGGCTCATCAGCCAGTAGAATAGATGGGTTATTGACTAATGCTCTTGCAATCGCCACTCTTTGTCGTTGACCTCCTGAGAGTTCATTTGGTTTGTGATCTAATCTATCACCCAGACCTACTTTTTCAAGCGTTTCGATGGCTTTTCTTTTTCTCTCAGAACTCTTCATGCCTGAATAGATGAGTGGCAACTCAACGTTGTTCAGACAATCTGTTCGTGGCAGCAAGTTAAAGGTTTGAAAAACGAATCCAATCTCCCGGTTTCTTACCTGTGCGAGCTCTGAGTCATCAAGTTCACTAACGCGATAACCATTCAGGATATATTCGCCTGTTGTAGGCGTATCCAAACATCCAATCATGTTCATAAGTGTTGACTTACCGGAGCCGGATGGCCCCATAATGGCAATGTATTCATTTTCGTGTACATCAAAGGATACGCCATTTAAAGCCTTTACTATGGTTTGACCCATTTTGTAAAAACGGGTCAGATCAGTTATCTCAATTATTTTTTTTGACAAATTAGTTACCTCTCGATGCTAATTGATTTCTATTAGAAACTTTAATTTGATCACCGTCACTGAGTTCACGTGATAAAACTCTGTAACTGCCCGTAACAATCTCTGCACCAGACTCGAGACCACTCATCACCTGAATAAATGAATTATCACTGATTCCGGTTTCAACTTCTACACGTTTAGCAATACCGTTGTCATTCACAAAAACTACACGCCTGAAATCTTCTGATCTTGCCCCCCTTCTCGTCACAGTTTCAGTTGTATCAGATTGAACACTTTGGTCTTTACTAAAGTCTCTTACGGTTACAGCCTGAATTGGAATTGAGACAACATCATAAACTGTATTAGTTTTGATATCCACAGTACCAGACATTCCCGGTTTAAAATTAGGAACATTTTGAAGGCCCGGTGTTTCCTGCATCTCCATAGTCATGACATCTTCAGCTGCCTGACTTAAATTGTGAGGAGTCGTTATTCTGATTTTAACCTTGTAATTCGTGACTTGGTCTGCAGAACCGGCACCGCTAACTTCTGCAGAGTTTGCGATTTCTGTTACAACCCCTTCAAATGTGCGATTCGGATAAGCATCAATTTCTATAATGGTTGTATCATTTACGGATACGTTAACAATATCATTTTCATTTACGTCAACCACTACTTCCATCTGCTCCATTCTGGCAATTCTCATCATTTCAGTACCTGCTGTTTGAGCCTGACCTAATACACGCTCACCCCTTTCTACAGCGAGTTTGCTGATAGTGCCATTTTTTGGAGATCGGATTACTGTTTGCTGAAGTTCCTGTTCTGCTCTTCGAAGCTGAGCTCTTGCGCTTTCAATCTGGAATTCCGCTGCTCTGAAGTTTGCTTTTTGAGCCTCAAAATCATTTGATGACCTCAGATATTCAAGTTCAGAAATTAGATCTCTATCATAAAGCTGCTTATTTTTTCGGTACACAACTTCTGCCTGCAGCATTGCAGCTCTGGCTTGCTCCATTCTGGATTGTTGCGTTAACAGTGATGCGTTTAATTCATCAATTCTTGCTTCATAGAGATCAGGTTTAATTCTAAGCAGCAGTTCGCCTTCTCTTACAAAATCACCCTCTCTTACATTTAATTCAATAATTTCACCGGACACATCAGGCCGGATTAC
>SKGY01000130.1 GCA_007117235.1 Balneolaceae bacterium | reverse complement strand
TCATTCATTGGAGCTAAATACTCGATATGGTTATCGCATTACGAGATCAACTTCAGGCCAAATCACCGCAAGAGCATTCAGTTATTTAAACAAGCCTGATGACACTTTCTATTTTGACTATACCGGCGGGTTGATTGGGATGAACTCCTACCCGTTTTTTGCGCTGGGTGGACGAACAACAGCATTTGCCCGTGCTTCATTTATCACACCTCTGATTCAAAATATAAACAGGCAAATTGGTGCTTACACACTCGACAAGGTTTTTCTTAATACATTTGTTGAAGCAGGTAATGCCTGGAACAGTACGTTAAATATTGGGGATAATTTAAAGACCGGTCTCGGAGCAGAGTTACGATTCGCCTTTAACAGTTACTATCTTTTTCCAATGAAGTTTTTCATGAAAGGTGCGTACGGCCTGAATCGATTTGACGTTACGCTTCCATCACAATTTGTTACTCCCGAAAATGGAAATACAGTGCAATACGGTGGTGAACTTCTGCTTTATTTTGGTTTAACCTTCGACTTTGATCTGTTATGAAGAAGCAGTTTCTGTCTATTTTATTCGTTTTACTTTTACACTCACTCTCATTTGGGCAAATTGAAAGTGATGTGATTTTAAGTAACAACACCAAAGAAGAATCGATAGAGATTTCTCAAAGAGATTTAATCACTCCAATTCTACAGCGATCATATTTTGATCAGTATGGTTCAACCGGAATACTGGAGCCTATTAGATCCCGCGCAGGTTATTCATTCATAGCATCCGCCTTACTACCAGGCCTTGGGCAAGCAGCAGACAGAAATTGGGTCAAAGCGGGTGTATTTACTGCCATTGAAGCTGTATCTATCTATTTTGCTATTGAATACCACCAGCGAGGTGTAAGAGGTGAGCGAAACTACGAGCGATGGGCCGATCAGAACTGGAGTGTGGTACAATATGCAAACTGGCTGGTGGATTATCACGATGTTCACAACATTGGAAACCCATTTATTGAAAGTTTGCGACAAATGTTAAATGGCGCATCTCCTGCCTTTAATACATCTGTTGACTGGTCTATTGTGGATCTTGAAATCCTCCGATTGGTAGAGCGAAATACTCCATTTATTGTAACTGACGATTTAACCGCAAACAACTTTTCGCACACCCTGCCCGACTATGGTTCTCAACAGTATTATGAACTAATTGCAAAATATTTTCAATATCAGGCCGGATGGAGAGATTACGATGAATTTCATAATAGCTTAGGTCACACAGGCGATCAATTTAATCAGAGATTTTTTATTGACAGAAACGGCAATTACGCCAGTGATCTCTTTTTTGATGGCGCATTACGGGCACAAATATTCAATGACAATTATAGAACAGGGAGACATTTCAAATTTTTGATCATCACTAATCATGTATTTTCTGCTTTTGATGCCTATTTCACTATAAAGCTGAAACAAAATCGTTTTGAAGCTACTCCAAGTGTTTTACCCGGTCAGCAATTAAACCTTTCATACCGTTTCTAAGACCAATTGAAAATCGTATTTTTACACCATGAAAAAAGTATTATCAATCTTTACAAGTAAGGCACTCTACATCACATTAGGTCTACTTGGATTTGCAGGCTTATTGTTCCTTGCTCTACTTGAGTTTGTCATCATGCCAAACTACACCAATTATAATGAGGGTATTACTGTACCTGATGTGACTAAAATTTCACTCAATGAGGCAGAAGAGCTGCTGCATGGTTATGGTTTGCGTTACGAAATTTTAGATAGAAGAGCTCATTCAGCATATCCGGCAGATTATATTATTGATCAATCTCCATCGGCCAGACAGCTTGTTAAGCCAAACAGAAAAATTTACCTCACTGTTAACACCGCAGTAACACCTCAAACCGTAGTTCCGGAGGTTGTCAATCTCTCTTATCGTAACGCAGAGATACAGCTCGAGAACCGGGGGCTTACTGTTGGTTCAATCAGTTATGAATCCTCGCGCTTTAGAAATACAATTATGAGGCAATCCGTTGCACCCGGCGATACCGTTGATCGCGGAACAGTGGTTAACCTTGTAGTAAGTGACGGACTCGGAACCAGAACTGTACAGGTTCCAAATGTTGTAGGTCTCAGTTATTCTGAAGCTCAGCAGAGAATACTTAGTTCAGGTTTACGTGTAGGTGAAGTCCGATTTCAGCCAAGTCGGGATGTAACTCCTAACACAGTTCTCTCTGTTAGTCCTGAAGCAAGGGAGCTTACTGAAGGTGAAACACTACAGCTCGTGATTTCAGAACGGTTTGATGCCCGCGAAGAGTCTGAAGCCGGTGCAATTATTGACGATACAACATCTGTAAATCCACCCGATTTAAACGATAATCAAGAATAATCTATTCATGAATTTTGATCTGCCGATACTCGCTCCATCCATTCTTGCCGCTGATTTTTTAAAACTGGGTGAGGAGTTAAAAACATGCTCTGATGCAGGTATTAGCTGGTTCCATTGCGATATAATGGATGGTCACTTTGTCCCCAACATCAGCTATGGCCCCGCCATTGTAAGCACCGTTCGAGATGCTGAACCGGATGCATTTTTGGATGTACATCTTATGATTGAAAATCCGGATAACTTTATTGAGGAGTTTGCAGATGCAGGTGCCGACCTCATCTCTGTTCACTATGAAACATGCAAACATCTTCACAGAACGGTTCAAAGCATTAAGCAACTTGGTTGCATGACCGGTGTGGTAGTCAATCCAGCTACATCTGTAGATCTTTTGAAGCCAATTTTGAATGAAGTTGACCTCGTTCTGATTATGAGTGTGAATCCGGGCTTCGGCGGACAAGCTTTTATTGAAGCAAGCTATGATAAAGTGCGGCAACTTGCTGAGCTGAGACAAGAAGGTGGACACAACTTTCTCATCGAAATTGATGGCGGAGTTGGCTTAAAAAACATTGGCAAACTCACTGAGGCAGGCGTTGATATTTTAGTAGCAGGCAGCAGTGTTTTTAAAGCTGATGATATCCCCTCAAGAATTAGCGAGCTTAATGCTAAAGCTCTTACCGGTTCAGATAAATTGGCTTGAAGTTAACACACAGAATGGGTTTGATGCCTGATTATGAGGTTGAAAACCCTTATTTTACACTATCAATTAAAATTTAAGTACACACCTATATCGACTCACCACAACAACTTTCTGAAGACACACTTT
>SKGY01000138.1 GCA_007117235.1 Balneolaceae bacterium | reverse complement strand
CATAAAAACATGAGTATTGAAGATCAGGCAGAACATGTCCGATTGGTAAAAAGAAGCGAGAGTGGAATGATAGTTGATCCGGTTACTCTGCCGGTAACTGCCACAGTGAAAGATGCACGAGCACTCATGAGAAAGCATAAAATTGGCGGAATACCAATTGTTGAATCTGACAACAGGCTGATTGGAATTGTCACAAACAGAGATCTGCGATTTGAGCACTATGTGGATAAGGAGTTGAGCTCTATCATGACTCGTGAAAATCTTATTACTGCGAAGGCTAACACAAATCTCGAAGAGGCTGAAAAAATTCTTCAGGAGTACAAGGTTGAGAAACTGCCTATTGTTGATTCAAATAACATCCTGGTTGGGTTGATTACTTTTAAAGACATTGAGAAGAAAATGAACTTTCCGAATGCCTGTAAGGATGAAATGGGCAGGCTGCGTGTAGGAGCTGCCGTCGGTGTGACTCCAGACACTATGGACCGTGTTGACGCATTGGTGGAATCAGGTGTAGATATAATCACAGTTGATACCGCTCACGGACACTCAGCGGGCGTTTTGGAAATAGTTAAAAAGATTAAATCCACCTACAAAGAACTTAATGTGATCGGTGGTAACATAGCCACAAGAGCTGCTGCAGAAGCTTTAGCAGAAGCCGGTGCGGATGTCGTGAAAGTTGGGGTTGGGCCAGGCTCGATTTGTACAACCAGGGTTGTGACCGGAGTTGGTGTGCCACAGTTGTCAGCTATTATGGAGATTGCTGAATTCACGTCCAAAAACAATATTGGCTTGATTGCAGATGGGGGAATCAAACAAACGGGTGATATACCAAAAGCTTTGGCAGGTGGAGCCGATGCTGTTATGATGGGATCTATGTTTGCCGGGGTAGACGAGAGTCCGGGTGAAACGATTATATATGAATCAAGGAAGTATAAATCTTACAGAGGAATGGGTAGTATCGGTGCTATGGATAAGGGTTCTAAAGACCGATATTTTCAGGATGTTGAAGACGATTTGAATAAGTTGGTTCCCGAGGGAATTGAAGGCAGGGTTCCTTACAAGGGGCATCTAGGTGAAGTTGTGCACCAGATGGTTGGTGGTTTGCGAGCCGCAATGGGTTATGTGGGAGCTTCTACAATTGATGAGCTCAAAAAAGCTGAATTTGTTCAGATATCTGCAGCAAGTTACAGAGAAAGCCATCCTCATTCAGTTCACATTACAAAAGAGGCTCCAAACTATTCTGTATCATAATTTGGTAACACTTTAATGGGTTATCCATCTTTTATAGTGTGACAACTTCAAATACATTTTATGTGGGATTTTATAAAAAAAATATTTTCTGAAAGGGACGGTGATGTAACAGTTATTGTACTGGATGAAAACGAGCCTGATGGATCAAGTTCATTTAAGTTACGCGCTATAGATATAGTTAAGATGACCCTTTTGGTGATGTTTGTCTCTGTATCGATAACCATAATCATGTTTTTTGCAACGCCACTTGGTTCATTATATCAGCATCAGCAAGATGAATCCTTACGCAGAAGTGTAGTGCAGATAAGTGACAGGGTTTCAGCCTTGCAGGATTCATTAATTGCCAGAGACATTCAACTTAGAGATATGCGTGATATTCTTCGAACAACACGCGATACACTCTTCCAGGTTGAAGTAACAGGCGAAATGTTTGGTTTGGAAAATGGGCGTGGATTGGTATCACCAACGGCAGGATTAAACGCATATGAAATGCTCTCACCTAATGAAATTTTACAGTCAGGTGTGATGTCTCAGGCTCCTGATTTTCCCGCTAACTTTCCGATTAGAGGTACGCTTACTCAGGGATATTCTGCTGAAGAGGGGCATTTTGGGTTGGATATTGCAGCTCGCCCCGGCACAGAATTCTATGTTTTGGCTGATGGAACTGTTTTAGATGAGGGTTGGACAATTAACTACGGATATGTAATATATGTTCAGCACGCAAACGGAATCATGTCTGTGTATAAACATGCTGCCCGATTGGCAAAATCTAAAGGTGATTACGTATTAAAGGGAGATATCCTTGGTACGATTGGTGATAGCGGAGTACTCAGTACAGGCTCTCATTTACACCTGGAAATTTGGAAAAATGGCGTGCCACAAAATCCTAGTATGTATCTACTTAACTGAGATTTAATAACTATGTTTAATAACAAAGACCCAAAGACAGTGAACGGAACTACATCACAATCTCCAAATCTTAATATGATAAGTGAGGGGACCAAAGTTAAAGGAACAATCAACTCTCAAAACGATGTCCGCATTGCGGGTAAAGTTATTGGTGAAATCATTTCTAAAGGAAAGCTGATTATAACATCATCAGGCGAAGTTGAAGGTGAAATTAAGGTTTCTGATTCAGATATAGCCGGAAAAGTTGAAGGTACAGTTAAAGTTAGCGGGAAGCTGAACTTGAGACAATCAGCTGTAGTGAATGGCGATGTGTTTACTAAGACACTTGTAGTAGAGGAGGGAGCTCAGATTAATGGCGCGTGTAAGATGGGATCAGATACAACAAATCTGGAGCAGGGTTCTGATGCTCAATACGCTAAAGCTACTAAGTTAAAAACAGATTAATTGCTTAACGACCCACAGTTAAAAAAATATCTCGAGCACCTATCATTAGGAACCGAGATAGCTGTGGCAATTGGAGCTCCTATATTAATTGGGTTCTGGCTTGATTCACGTTTCGATACCTCTCCTTAGTTTACACTTATAGGTGTTGCAGTAGGATGTGCTCTCTTTATTGTTACACTCATCAGGCTGGTAAAAAAGTATAATAAGTAGTTCATCATGAGACTTCAATTAACAAATAAGTCAATTGTTAAAGCAGTTGCTTTATTTGGAGTGATCTTTCTTTTAGCCACTATTTTTTTACCCGTTCACGCACAAGCCGGGTGGGTAGCAGGCTACTCACTTGGACTTCTCGCCGTTGTGCTGCACTATGGCATGTCTCTACTTACAAAACAAATAGATGATGAACTGTTTGTAAGGTACTTCTTTGTCGGTTTGGCTGTGAGATTTATTACTATTCTGGCACTATTTATACTTCTAATTATTTCTGAAAAATTTGACCAAATTAGCTTTACTGTTAGTTTCTTAATTTCTTATATTTTCCATTCTGTGATCGACACGATTTTACTCAACAAAAAACTAACTGACCGAT
>SKGY01000029.1 GCA_007117235.1 Balneolaceae bacterium | reverse complement strand
TTAAAAAGGTTACCTGAATTGTTTTTTTCTGTCTGAAAAAGCTCAGTCAGTAGAGGGATTAATGGGTGGTTTTTGCGTATATGGGTCAATTGAGTTTTGCCACTACTCTCTTGTTGGATAATACCGGTTTTAAGCAATCTTGAAAGTACTTTATGTACACCGGGTACTGAAAGGCCGGTGCGTCCGGCTATTTCTGTGGTATTCATGCCTCGCCCTGTTTCAATTAAAATTCTGAGTAATTGAATATTAGCCGGATACCCTAAAATTTGATCCAGCGGGTATCTTAAATAACTATCGGGTTTGCTTGTTGGCCTCATAACTACTGTTTACTATAATTAACGATAGTTAATATAATTAAACAGTAGTTAATTGTTATCTTAAATTTGACGCCCCATTCGTCTTAAACCTTTGAGATGATAGATTGGTTCTACCGCTTCGGTGGCGTTCTCCTGAGGATTAGGAAATTTGATAGAAAGACTAGTCAAGTGTGAATCGTAAATGCGTTGTTCAGTATTTAGAAAAGCTTAGCTGGAATCAGAATGACCTAATAAAACGTATATGTATATTTCACCAACAACACCCGATTATCGAATCGGGGGAGGACCGGAGAGAAGCGATCAAGATGGGTATTTGATGTTTCGCTGTAAACAATCCAGAAGTCGTTACCCTCGCCAAAGTTGTAGCGAAACCGGGCATTGGTGCCAACCTGCCGGGCCAGATAGTTGTATTGAGTGAGCAGCTGCAGAGAGACCTGAGTATTCAGGGCAATCAGAGATCTGAGCCTGAACACATTTAAAAACTCTTTCTGATCCCTGTCAGGAAATTCAATCAGGTTGATGTTCAATCCACCGCTTATCTCAAAATATCTCGATTGATTCCAGGTAGGAGTGATGCTGAACGAGGTCTGCCGGCCATCATAAAAAGTGTTGATGCTGCCTGATATATCAGTTCTAAGCCGGGTCGCGCTGCTCATGCCATAGTTCATACTGATCCCATAAAAAGAGTAACTACCCGGTTCAACAAAAACGTTACTGCTGAAAAAGAGTGGATTTTGGAGATTCTCATACCACCAGCTTGCTGAGATGTTAAAATCATGACCATTCTTCAAATCAAATTCCCAGGGATTTTCAACCAGTATCGACTCAACGGTATAGTCCTCATTTCTAAGTGTCACGAAATAGCGCGCAGTAGGTGTTACCTGCCGAAGGGGGGAATCTGCATCATTAAAGTAGCCATAAGCAAGGCGGGCATCGAATAGGGTGTAGTTGAATCTGGATTCAAAACCCATTGCCGGTACATACTGCTCTCCGGCCCGTTTTGCCGTAAATCTGTAATAGAGTCCTCTTGACGTCTGCCTTTGCAGGAATATCCTGATGATGGCGTTTGAAATTGGATCAGCTGACTCAGTGAAACGGTCATCAAACGTAGCTGCATACTTGACGTCGATAAAGTGATTTCCGAAGTAGTTGTACACAAAATCGGCTCCCGTGCCTATGTTGTATGATCCGTCCATTCCAAAGCGGGTTGTTACAATTCCGCCTGCATATGAATTTTGGTTCAGGATATCCCGCCGGGCTCTGTATACACCAAAATTTTCTCCTGGCAGGTCGAGCTCAGAGAGTGATTCGGTTTGCATATTGAGTGCTCCGATCTCCCACTTACCTGTGCGCCCTGCAATTCGTGCGCCGCCATAAATCCTAACCGGCTGACCCTGCTGAAGGCCAATTCTTCGGCTATAAAACAGTGTGTTATTGCCACCCAGATTGAAATCAAAAATGCCCGAACGCTCCTGAAAAAACTGCCTTTTCTCGGGAAAAAACAGTGGTGACCTTGATAGATTTATCTGTACCTCATCGGCTTCAACCTGAGCAAAATCGGTGTTAATGGTGATGTCCAGATTCATATTTGCAGAAACTGGGTATTTGATATCCAGACCAGCTTCGGTGGCATATTTTGTATCCTGAACATAGCCCTGCTGATTGGTATTCAATTGGTTTAGCTGTTCAAAACCGCCAAGCAGATAGGGAGTTATGTAGAGTGGCCTGTTATACTCAACGCCGGTAATTCTGATTTTCTGTGCCTGTGATGGTTTTGTAAAACCTCTCGACCACTCCGGTGCTATATCAGGAAAGATGTGACGTTCTGCCTGGCGTGCCATCCATCGGTAGGCAATCATCCCCATAATCACTTCACCGTTTTGTTCACGAAAACCCAGACTTGAAAAAGGGATCTTCATCTCCACAAACCATCCCTCATCTGTTATTTGCGTGGCCGCATCCCAGTGGGTTGTCCAGTTTCTGTTGATTGACCCTTCACCCTCAGAATCTTTAGACACAAGCTGGTCGACCCGGACACCGGTTGGTGTTACAAAAAACCACCGCGCATTTTGATTATCGTTGTAGGTGTCGAGTATAATCGCAAACGTTTCGTCACCGCTGTATCGATCGCGATACATGGTATTGGCTACAATTTTATCAGGCTCAGAGTCGTAAAGTTTTCCCGATACATAGATGTATTCATCATCATAGGCTACTTTTATTTCAGATCTTTCTGTCATCGCTCCCCGATGAATTGGTTGATACATGGTGAGTGGTAGCGGGGAGATATTGTCCCACGCAGGTTCATCAGAAAATCCATCAAGAACTATGGGTGAGGTAATTCTTTGCAGAGTGTAAATTGAATCAGAGTCTGCAGTACTGTTTGATGAAAATAGCAGCGCGATTGTAAGGAATAAATAATGCAACGGTATATGTCTCTTTAATTAGCCCAATCAGGAATTACGCCGGGTTCAATACCAAAGACGTAAGCAAAAAGGGTGTAGCATGCGATAGTTAGTATTATAGAGACAATGATATTTAGCCATACCCCCGCTTTAGCCATCTGTGGAATTGTAATTTTTCCACTTCCGTAAACAATTGCGTTAGGAGGCGTTGCCACAGGCAGCATAAACGCACAGCTTGCCGCAATGGCTGCGGGAATCACAAAGAGCATTGGGTCCTGACCGATACCAATTGCTGATGATGCAAGAATGGGCAGAAAAGCAGCTGCAGTTGCAGTATTACTGGTTATTTCTGTTAAGAACACGATAACCATGATCACTAGAAGAACCAATAGTACCAATGGCATTGCGTCCAAACCGCTCACGGCCTCACCAATCCATGCTGCCAGCCCTGATGTGGTAATTGCCATAGCAAGACTTAGCCCAC
>SKGY01000250.1 GCA_007117235.1 Balneolaceae bacterium | reverse complement strand
CTTCATACTGAGTCCAGTAATTCCCGTCAAATATGTTGTTGTTACGCGGACTGTCAGTTCTCACATCAAAACTGTTCTCAATAAAATTGTTTTCAGTAAATCGGTTTCGTGCACTGTTCGATTTTATATTGACGGCCCAGCCGTTCAGCTCAATCTCATTTCTGTGTATGTGAACATTGTTGGTTCCCTCTGAATAGATGGCTACGGTGTTTCTATAAAACCTATTCCCCTCAATTTTACTGTCCTTAATATCTTTTAGGAGCAGGCCGTAAGCAGCTGTGCCCCAGTTGTGCTCAAAAGTGTTGTTCATCATATCCACATTATCGGAATACATCACCGCAACCCCTGCTCCGTTTTGTTTGAACATGTTATCATAATACCTGCCGCCATTTGAAAACATATAGTGCATTCCGTAGCGGTTGTTATTGGTACTTGTATTTCCATATATCTCGGCATTTTCCGCAAACTCCAAATAGATTCCATCACGCATTCCCTTCACATGATTGTCTATAATTTTAGGGTTTTTCACGTTCCACATGTGAATCCCATTACCTGAAGATGCTTCCCTGCGATCGTAAGACTCTACAGTGTTGTTTCGCACAACTCCCCGCTCTGTTTCTGCCAGGTAAATACCGAAGAATACATTGTCAAGACGGTTTTTTTCGATTACAAAATCCTTCGAACCCTCGATCATAATTGCGGCGTAATCTCTGACATAGCTTCTGCCTGTATTCTGAATATCAAAACCGCTTATGGTCACATTGTCGGCCTTTATTACAAAAATAAACCCTTCATTTTTTCCGTCGATCAGCGGCCGGTCAATTCCCAGCAGTGTTAGAGGCTTGCCAATTCCGATATTGCTTTCGCTATAGCTCCCCGGAAATACATGGATTGTGTCGCCGGGGCTGGCCATATCTACGGCTTCCTGAATCGAACTGATCTCTCCTCCCTGCCTTACTTCAATTTGCATGCCATACAGAGTATTCGGACTCCCCGGTACGAAATATAGAAGCAGCATTGATATGATAATTAAGTGTTTCATTGTGCTGATCTTAGATTGAAATCTTTAAGGATGTAGTGATGATCCATTGATCTGCCATTTGTGGCCCATTCAGGTATTGATAGACCGGAACACCCAATTCTGCACCTATAGAACCCCTCACCGGCAGTAAGTTCATCAGATTGTATGCAAGACCGGTCATTACTCGTGATTTCAACCCTCCGTAACATTCCGGATCTGACGTTGGCATTGCCCCCATCGGCATCATCTCATCATGACCGTGCATTTTATCCTGCCAGGTTGTTAATAGCCTGATTGTCATAGAGGTTTTTTTCATCACGTTTGTGCCAATCCATACTGAATTTTCAATCATATCACCCTGACGGTAACCCGATTGATTTTCTCCTAACCGAATAATGCCCGACAACTGTGCACCATATCCAATCCGTCCGCTGCTTCCGGCATACGTAAGGGCCGTCATTATATCCGGAGTTCCTGAGCCTGTCTGCATTCCATAGCCCATTTTATACTCATCACCCGCCATGTTTACAGAACTCATATTTGTTGACCCTGTTGGCACAGATAAACCCGCATTCAGAATCAACCTGTGATTGTTGCCCTGTATAACCGGCGTCAGTAACGTTAATCTTACATCACCCAGGCCGCTGCTCATCATATTGGCGTGATGATGGCCCATCATGCTGTGATCCATACTTTTTTGTAAAAATGGAATCATCGTCATCAACGTAATTTTATCTGACACGGAGTACATAACTCCAATCATATGCATCTGCATGAACATCTGTTCCGGTATCATGTCATATGATTCCATTAACGAAGAGTGATTTACTTTAGAACTTCCCTCTAAAATTTCATCCATCATCATTCCCATATACATATAGGAGAACATCCAGCTCCCTTTATGATGAACATGATCACCCATTAATCCGGCCGGGCTTAAAACTTTTTCAGACACGTGAACTGCTTCATGCTCAATCTCACATGCATCATGATGTTGTGCATTTGCCGAAACAACACCTAACGCAATAACCGTAACTGTTATACAAATTGACTTTATTATTTTTCTGAATTCCATATTACCCACTTTAATGTCTGTGACCTTCTTTTTCGTTTTTATCCAGCCACTCATTTTTCACTACTTCTTTTACTTCTTGATAGCTGATTATTTCTCCACCATACTCTTCTCGCATTTTTTCAGCTGATTCGCGGTCAGCATATGCGGAAAGGAAAAGTCCCATCGGGCTTCTCAGTGTTTCACTGTGAAGGTAAACTGCGGTTTCTGCATTTAACCATTGCTCTCTTTCAAGAAAGTTCGGCACCCATTTTGAATGGTGATTTTCACTCTCTTCAGTTACATCATATGCAGCCATACACTCTACAGAGTCAAATTTAAAAGCCCTGCCTTGATTGTTCAGAATTTGTGATCCGAACTCCTTTTCGGTAATCATCATTCTGCAATATGAGCACTGGTCACCGCCTAATTGGATTGGCTGTGGCTTGGGTTCACACCCAAATAGAATTGTCACTGATAGTATCAGTATTGTTAAGATTGATCCACCCCTCATGGTCATATCCTCTTTATAGTTTTTAGATTATTTCATCGCTGTTGTATTCAAATTCCACTCGTTCTCTACGATTTCAAGAACTTCTTCCCAGCTATAGTATGTACCCGGATAGGCATCATAGATATAGGTCTTCATCTTCTCATTTGATCTGTCCACTGCAGTCAGGTTCAGTCCATTTGGACTTGGCCGCAATGAACTCCTCAAAAATACCAGGTCTTTTACGGGCAGGAATTGCTGTCCGTGTGCAAAATCAACGATCTCTATTTTGTCGATTAAAGACTTGTCGGCTATACCGTGAAAGAATCCTGCTGTACACTCTGTTGACATAAATTTGTGTACTGTTCCATCACTCATGGTTATTTTTCCACCGTATCGAACGGTTTTAATAATTTCACCTGAATACCTGCATATGTCATTTCCATAGTCGATATCAACTAAGTTCTGATAAATCAGCACCCCATTATTTTGAGCTGACTGACGTTCTCCACTATTTGAGCAGCCCAATAATATGAAGCTTATTGCCACGGCTATTATAAATTTCAATTTCCCCATGATCCTTTCTCCTTTTATTGTTTCTTATATTTTTCAATCCAAACAACCCCTGCTGCAAAGACCATAGACAATCCGATAAAAATGGATCCTGTATATGGCCATGAACAAGCTTTTATATTCAGCAACTGTTTACAGCCAAGCATTGGTGGCTGATAGCTCATCCCGGGTACTTTAATGGGTGCATCCGGGCTAAGATTGTGACCATAGTCATATCCCCACATGTAGAAATCGACCAACCCAACAATTCCCAGCAGTATCATTAATACCAGCCAGGTAATCACAAGTTTTATATTTCCTACAGCTGCAGCTATCAAACCAAAAACTATCAGGAAACCAATAATCCAGGGCATAATTTCAAACTCATAAAAATCTTCTTTATGAATTTCAGCCATCCCGATATAGTGATTCAGTGTATTTATACTCTGTAGATCGTGTCTGTTATGTCCGGTTACATCATCTATGTGGATATACATCCCAATCCCTTCCGGGTACTGTGGAGCCGACATTGATATGGACCAAAATGGCCTGTAGTAAAGCCCGATTAACATCAGGGCACCCATCACCATTAATATTCTTGATTGTAGTTTCATTGTTTTTACCTGTTGTGTGATTATCTGATGAAGGTGGTGAGGAATTGGGGTAGATTATTAAATCCGCTCTTGAGAGGGGATATGCTTAAACGGATGCGCAAAGCGCAGTTCGTTAAGCAAGGGGTGTGTTCCATGCTCTAACTTTACACACCCCTGAATCTCTGAAGCAGTGCTGCGCACTCTTCTTTGATTCTGTCCCCTCTCCAGAGGGGATATTTTCTCATTTCTTCACCACCTTCATTAAATAAAAGAACACTGTTTTATAAATCCCGGGCCCGGCATCAGCCGAACCCGGGGTGGATTAATTGTTCCGGTTACTAGCCGGAACGAGGGGATTTAATTTGTCCCAGTTTTCCAAGTTAATGCCACATCAGAGTTTGCTGCAGATACTCTTATGTATCCCTGCATCTCCTGGTGAAGTGCAGAACAGAACGCTGTGCAGTAGAACGGATAGATTCCGGTTCTTTTCGGTGTCCATTTAATGGTTTTTGTCTGTCCCGGTGCTACAAGTATCTCAGCATTGTCCATGCCTTTAATTGCTATACCGTGAACTACATCCCACTCCTGTTCCATATTGGTAAGGTGGATGTAAACCGTGTCACCAAGTTTAATCCCTTCAATGTTATCAGGGCGGAAGTGACTTCTGGTTGCTCCCATGAATACCCTCACAACATTACCATTTCGTTCAACTCTGTTCTCGTTGATCCTGGTAATTGCATACGGGTGATCATTATCCTCCATCTCATAGATCTGCGCCACATTTGGTTTGATCTTATCTGCACGTATTGATTGTGCATAGTGTGGTTCACCAATGGTTGGGAAATCAAGCAGCAACTGCATGCGATCACCGCTTATATCATATAACTGCGCAGGGTGATTCTGCTTCGGGCCTGTTGGCAGGTATCGGTCTTTGGCCGTTTTGGTTAGACCCACCATATATCTTGCATCCGGGTTCACATTGTCACCGGCTGTAATCATCAGGTGGCCAATAGAATAGTATGAGTCAATTCTATCAACGACTTCAAATGTATCCAGCGACCATTTTACAATCTCGGATGAGATATAGACAGATGTGTATGCATATCCGCGTCCATCAAACTCAGTGTGAAGCGGGCCTAACCCCGGATTTTCTACTTCGCCAATAATGGTTGCATCATAGTCTAATACCGGAATACCGTCTATTCTTTCTACAATTCGGCCATTGTTAATTGCCTCAATCATATTAGAGAATGAGTGAACCGGGATAACTGTAGCAAGTTTACCGCCACCTACGATGTATTCTCCAGTTGGATCTATATCCACACCGTGCGGTGATTTAGGAGTGGGCAGGTAATAGATAAAATCTTCATCTATATCGCGTGTATCCAGTACAGTAACTCCATTCTTTACCTCAGATACTGCATATCCCTGGTTTGTTGGGTAATAGTTGTGATAATACTCACCCGGCATTTGCTTACCATGGCCATTTCTAACCAGTTCAGCAGCTTTTTTCCAGTTAACAGCAGCAATAAAATCTTTGTCATTTCTTGATGCATTAACTTCGAGCATGGTGTGTGCTTCTTCTGTATTGTAAGTGGTAAAAAACACCCAGTCAGAAGATGGTCCTTTACCTGCACGGCCGAGGTCATAGTTGTAAGGTGGAACCACGATCTGAAATTCAAGATCCATCTGTCCTGTTTCTGAATCCAATGCAATAAATGTTAGCGCACCTCTGAATTCATCACTATAGCTTTCGATTGGCACATCAAGATCCTGCTCGTAAGGAATACTGAATCTTGTTCCGCCAATTACATATTCTGAATTGGAAGTCACAAAAGATGAAGCGTGATTACCGCCTGTATTTGGCAGCTCAAGAATTTCCTTTGTTTCAAATGTTTTCAGATCAATACGTGCTATACGCGGTGTATTATTTGCATTGATATAGATCCATCGTCCATCTGAATCTCCATTCGTCTGTGATATATGCGGATGGTGAGAATCATCCCATGGAATGAATCCGTAGCTTGTTTGAAACAACGGCTTCGTCTCTTCTGAGTAGCCGTAACCTGTTTCAGGATCCTGAGAGAATACAGGGATCACTTTAAGCAGCCTTGAAGATGGTAATCCCCAGACACTTAATTGTCCGCTATAACCCCCAGAGAAGAACCCGTAATATTCATCGTGTTCCCCCGGTGCTACATACACCTTCTGAGCTGCATCACCTCTGTCCAGCATGTTCTGCTGTGTCGGACAACCTGTGAAAACGAATGCGGCTATTGCCACGAATCCGGCTCCCAACAGAAGTCCTCGTAATTTTTTTGATTTTAGTTTATTCATCGTTTTAGTGTTTATTGATGGTTTAGATGTTTTAATTGTTTTCTGCTTGTTGGCGTAAAAATTCTACGATATCCCTGGCTTCATCTTCCTTTACATTTTGGAAAGGCATAACTGTCATATACTCTTGCAGCATCTTTTGCCCTTCAGGGTGATTTCTTGCCATTCCTCCGGGATTCAGAATCATGTTCATCACAAATTCCGGGCTTCTTCTCTCCATAACATCTCCAAGGGCCGGCCCAACCATACGCCCCTCCATGTTGTGACACATTTCACATTTCATCTCATATATATTTCTCCCTCTGTTAATCATCTCTTCATCCAGTTCAGCGTCCACTGCAAGCCGCTCTGAAACGGGACCTATTCCGTGCTCGAGTTCAAAAGCTGATAGCCCCTGCTCTTGAGTTTCATTGCTGTTTGAAGCTGACTGATCAGCGGATTCGCCTCCACATGCTTGCAGTACAAAAAGGAGAAGTGCTATTGATATTATGTTCGTTATGAATTTCATTTTATAATAAGTTTATGGAGTATTTTATCTTAATTAGGTTCAAAAAAAGTGTTTATCCTGTTTTTAATATCGATTGTCTGATCACTTGCCTTAGCTGTCCGCTCGTGAATTGAAAGTTGCTTCAGCGTTATACTTTCCATCATGTTCAGCATATCTGTTTTTAAAGCAGACCATTGTTCGTGCAGCGGACAAGGTTTCATGACCCCGCAACCCGGTAAACCAAGCGCACATTCATTCAATGATTTAAGTCCGTCTATTGCGATAACCACATCCATAAACCGAATCTCACCGGCCGGCTTAGCAAGCTTCACCCCACCGTTGGGGCCTTTATAAGATTCAAGTAAATTTGCCTTAGTCATCTGCTGTAATACTTTAGTTAAAAAATAGAATGAAATATTCAATTCATCACTCAGCTCCCTAATCGTAACAAACTCTGCATTTTCCCTGGATGCCAGCAGAACCGAAGCCCGCAGGCCGTACATACATGATTTTGACAGGAGCATTAGTTGTGATGTTTATTATTAATCATATTAAAGAGTCTTATGTCTTAATATATACACTTTTATATTACTCTGTCAACAAGAATCTTTCCATACGGTTGATTCACCGGCAAAATCAAGCTTAAGTAGCTCTTAAGGTCACTTCCGGACTCCAACTAATTTTTCTGCTTTTTTAAAGAGAATATTGTTTTCAAGATGAACATGTCTGTGCAGGTCTTCTTCAAATCCTTTAAGGTTCTGATATAAAATCCTGTATGTGGCACATGCTCCGGCCGGGGGCGTAAAGTCATTACTCTGCTGCCTGATCATTTCCATTAATCCACCGGCACCTTCATGATCATCTTCCATCAATTGTAACTGCCCGGTTAACTCATTAACTTCGTCAGAACCCACTGACCCTCCCGATTTTCGTTTGGTTGAAATAGAATTGATTAGCGGGAAAACTGTTTTCTCTTCGTCTTCCATGTGGTCCATCATTTCACGTGCGAGATCTTTAAATGTCCTATTTATTTCAACATTCTCAGGATGTCTTTCACCGTGTACTCTGGCCACCTTTTCTGCATAAGCAGAAATTTCATCTACTTTATTTCTGACAAACCGGTGATGAGTTTCAATAATATGCTCAATCAGGTATTCCGGTTCCCAGGCTAAATAGTTTTCATTGTTTCCGGAAACGCCGTTTCCGAGTTTCTCCAGTTCATGGATCAGCTCGTCTGCATTTACATTTCTTTTTTCACAAGCTTTACTCAGAGTAATCCCGCCGCCACAGCAAAAATCCATCCCGTACTTACGAAATACTCCGGCTGCATTGTAATTCTCGGCTACAATTTCTCCAATTGTTATTGAATCCGTCTTGTTAATCAAATCTTTCATAAAATTTCTTCTTTTGTTTTTTAGAAAATGTCTTGACTCATAACCTACCGAGTAAGTGTGAACAAAATATAAAGAATTAAGAGAATTTTATCTTTTATTATTTAATCATATCTTTCTTTTTTAATGATTCAATCAGACAATCTTTTTTATGAACACAACTCTTCACAATTTTCACATTCCGGTAATGGGCACCGGACATTCTATTGACAGCCCCATACGTGTAGCACACCTTGGAATCAGTTCCGCCATTTCTGTAGTTGATGACATGCTCTGCGAAAAAATCCGAAAACATTACTGCAGTGAATTCAATTTACCCTATACAAACATTCCTAAATCTGCCGCTGATGGCCGGGCGGAACGTATTACCGGCTATCTGAACCTTGTAGCTAATATTGTTTCTCAAAAGTTTGAAAAGTTAAAGCAGCTTCCCCTCTATTGTAATAGTGAAAAGGACCGCTACTTTAATTTGCTGCCCGAGAGCAGCCCGCTGAAGTCTGCCTATAAGTTTATTGGTTCCTTAACTGACTCCGCTGAACGACAACAACAGATAGATGAGCTCACATCAAAAATGTTGCCGGGCTCCATCGATGTGAACATCATGGCAAAAGTGGATGCCCTGGGCCTCGGCAGCGATGGCAGGCCAATGAGTGCAGAATTCAGTGATGCCAGCGCTGCACTGCGGGGATATGCCAACAGCAAGCTAAACTCCTCACTTGTCCTATCTGCCGGATTCAATCCGCGTTTATACGGTTACCTGGCCGAGTTCAAAGATTTTTATCGGGATGCCGAAGGAACGATCAAAAAGAGACTGATCCTCAAAGTAAGTGATTTCAGGTCGGCCCTGATCCAGGGGAAGTTCCTGGCTAAAAAAGGACTTGAGGTGAGCGAGTTCAGAATTGAATCGGGGCTCAATTGTGGCGGACACGCCTTTGCTTCCGACGGGCATCTGATGCCGGTGCTTCTCCGGGAGTTTCGTGAGAAAAGAGACGAACTGCCCGGCACGTTTATGCCGATGATTAGAAGTTATTACGAATCGAAGGGCAAACACTTACCGGAACTTGCTGAGGAGGAGATGAGGCCGAAAATCACTGTTCAGGGAGGCATCGGAACACATGGTGAAATGCAGCGGCTTCTGAAAGATTTTGAAATGGACGCTACCGGTTGGGGGAGCCCGTTTCTGCTGGTACCCGAAGCAACCTGTGTGGATGAGTTTACCTCTAAACTGTTGGCAAATGCCGCAGAGAAAGATCTCTATTTGAGTAATGTTTCGCCTCTCGGCGTTCCGTTTAATAACATCCGCGGATCGGGTTCAGAAATTCACACCCGCGAACTGATCGAAAAGGGAAAACCGGGCTCCAAATGCCCCAAGGGTCACCTGGCATCGAACACCGAATTCACTGAAAATCCTATCTGTACAGCATCTGCTCAGTACCAGCTTCTCAAAATCAATCAGATAAAAATGAACAGTGAGCTCACGGATGAGCAGAAAGAAACGCAGGCAAACCGTGTGATGAAAAAAACCTGCCTCTGCACTAACCTCGGGACAGGTTCTCTGATTCGTCTCGGTATCATGAAACCATCTTATGGAAGACAGGAGATCTGTCCCGGCCCAAATATCGCATGGTTCAATCGTGAATACACCCTTGATGAAATGACGGATCATATCTACGGACGCAGGGAAAGCCTTGTACCTGAAGAGCGCCCCCACATGTTCGCCAAAGAGCTGACCATGTACGTCGATTATCTAGAAATGATGATGAATCAATCTGAAAATGAAGATTCCGGGCTCCGTAAGTTTGAAAAAATGAGGCGAAACCTTGAGGACGGCATGGCCGTTTGCCTGGAAATTGCTGATTCAGACCCCTATATGGATGAAAACCTGAAGTCATTGAATTCGGCTGTAATCAATCAAAGAAAACGGCTCAACATGTTATTTGAAACGTATTCTGTCGCGGTTTATCTGTAGATGTAATGAGATAAAATTCAAATCAGGTATATTGGTTTGAACCGTAACCTTACATCTTGCTTCTATGCTTCGATTCATCAAACGCTGGCTTCCGTCTAAAGAAGAGACTTCATCACCGGGCAGGCTTCTAGGTCAGTCAATCACTCTGATGCGACGGGAGTTCATCGGCAAACCCTTCAATGAAGAGCTTGTAAAAGATGATCCTGTTGATCAGTTTGAGTTGTGGTTTAATGACGCCGTTGCCACGGAAAAATTTGACCCGAACGCCATGACACTCTCTACTGTAGACTCAGCGGGGAGACCAACGGCTAGGGTTGTGCTGTTAAAGGAGTATGGGAAAAGCGGATTTATTTTCTATACAAGCTATGCCAGCAGAAAAGGCAGAGAGTTAGATAAAAATCCGAATGCATGTCTCAATTTTTTTTGGCCTGAACTGATCCACCAGGTGAGAATTGAAGGTCGAGTTGAGAAAGTTTCAATGGAAAAATCGATTGAATATTTCAGTAAACGACCTCGTGCCAGCCAACTCAGCGCATATGCATCATCCCAGAGTGACAAGATAATCTCCCGCGAAGAGCTTGAAGAAAAAGTGAAAAAACTTGACATGCAGTTTGCCGGGAAAGAAATACCACTGCCTGATGAGTGGGGCGGCTACTTGTTAAAACCAGACTATTTCGAGTTCTGGCAGGGACGAGTAAACCGTCTTCACGATAGGCTTAGCTATGAGCTATCAGATTCGGGATTATGGACAATTTCGAGATTGTCACCTTGAGCTAATTATCATCACCAAAAAATAAGGAGCCAGTTGTAAAGCAGAATCCTATTACCTGTTTAAAGAGTACTGGTAAATCCTCTGATTTGAATTTCCCGTCACATAAAAATATTCATAATCAGGTTTAAGACTCAAACCACGTGGATTAACTGATTGCGAACTCACGTCATAAGCATCTCTAAATACAGCCGTTTTTAATTCATAAGGCTCAGACAATTCATACTGCAAAATCTCCCTTCTGCCGGTATCCATCAGAAGCATTATTCTTCCATCTTCTATTATTTCAAGTCCCCGAACAGCATTTTCCTGATCGCTTATATCCAGAGTATAAATCCACTCAATGGTGGTGATGTCCCATGGAACAGAGAGGTGTACTTCATAAACTGCTTGTGCGTCCCTATCGTCAATAAAGAGGCGGGTGCCATCCGGCTTAAAATCGAAATCGTGGCCACGCAGAACAAAATCGCTCAGATCTTTATAATATGTGTATGTAGCAGCTGATATATCCCAGGGTGTTTCAAGTGTGTAACCCCACATTTCGGTACGATTAAACACCCACATTTTTTTGCCGTCTTCTCGTAAATACAATCCATTTACAACCGACATTCCGTTCATTGTGCCAAGTTCGTTCGACAGGACAAACTCGTTACTAAACGTTGCAGATTCTAAATTCCATGGGTCAGTCAAGGTGTAACTAACCACATTTTCAGTGTCTCTCCCTGTAATAAATATCTCTCCTCCATCAGGCCGCCAATAGGTTGCCCTGGCATTGGCGGTTTCATTTGAAATATCGAGTGAAATTCCGCTATACGAATAGTCAGAAAAATTAAGAAGAGGTGTGGAAAGTGTGGCGCCGGCAAAAACAACCAGTAATAAAGCGTGAAGTATTACTCTGTTCTTAGTCATTGAAAAAATAACGGTTCATGTTCATATTGTTTACCCAAAGATATTGTTCTCTTGTTAAGGTACTGTTACGTGGATACTGAAATTTTTTTTTTTTTTTTTTGCAAGTCACCACTCAAGGGGTTCTACGCAAAAGCATACTCCTCTACAGGCCTACCTCCGATCAGGTGCTCCTGAATAATTTGCTCAAGTACTTCCGGTGTGCAAGAGTGGTACCATACTCCTTCGGGATATACAACTGCAATTGGTCCTCGTTTGCACACTCGTAAACAGTTTG
>SKGY01000072.1 GCA_007117235.1 Balneolaceae bacterium | reverse complement strand
GAGACCAAGGCAAGAGGAAGAGCTTCTGAAGCTATCACAAAACTTCTGACACTTGAAGCTAAAACTGCAAGGATCATCAGAAATGGAAAAGAGGAAGAGCTTGACATCCGGTCATTAAATAGCGGAGATGTGATGATTGTACGACCCGGCGAAAAGATTCCTACAGATGGTGAAATTGTTGATGGTAGAGGTTCTATTGATGAATCTATGGTTACAGGTGAGTCAATGCCTGTTACCCGCGAAAAAGGGGATAAAGTTATTGGAGGTACAATTAATTCGGAAGGCTCTCTCCGTATTAAAGCCACTGAAGTTGGAGACGATACCTTTCTGAATCGTGTGATTCAAATGGTTGAGGAGGCTCAGGGTTCAAAAATTCCAATTCAGGAATTTGCTGATCGTGTTACGGCGGTCTTTGTACCGATCATTCTTTTACTTGCTGCTGCAACCTTTCTGGTTTGGTTTTTCTTCATGGATTCGCTCTATCCGATTTTGGTGTGGGGTGATCAATTTGTTCCCTGGATCATCACCGATCTAACTCCCGTAAGCCAGGCATTTTTTGTATCGCTGGCTGTACTTGTAATTGCATGTCCATGCGCTCTAGGTCTTGCCACACCAACTGCCCTGATGGTGGGGACGGGCATGGGGGCCGAAAATGGAATCTTGATCAGGAAGGGAGAAGCTATTCAGTATCTCAATGAAGTGACTTCATTTGTGTTCGATAAAACGGGGACTTTGACAAAAGGTAAACCGGAAGTGGTAAAGTGGATCTCGTTTTCTGAAGATGAATCATTCAAAAATATAATAGCCTCAGTCGAAAATCTCTCAGAGCATCCATTGAGTAAAGCCATTACAAATTTTGTGGATGTAGAAAAATTTGAAGAGGTGAGTAATTTTGAATCGATCACAGGTATGGGTGTAAAAGGAGTGGTGAATGGCAGCATAGTACTTGCCGGTAACAGTGAGCTTCTTGATAAATACTCTGTTCATATTTCAGATCCCATAAATGAAAAAGCTGAAGAGCTTCTTGAAGCCGGGATGACCACCATCTTTATGGTTGTTGATTCTACCATACGGGGAATTTGCGGTATAAAAGATACCATTAAAGAGGAGACTCCCGGGGTGATTAAGAAGATCCAGGAGATGGGTTATAAAACGTATATGCTAACAGGCGATCAGCAAAAGGTAGCCGAAAAAATTGCTGCTGAGATCGGCATAGATGAGGTGATTGCAGGCGTGAAGCCGGATGAAAAATCAGAGGTGATCAGCAAACTTCAGCAGGAAGGTGAAGTTGTGGCAATGGTTGGTGACGGTATTAATGATGCACCGGCGCTCACTCAATCAAACATTGGTATTGCACTTGGTACTGGCACTGATATTGCGATCGAGTCAGCAGGGATAATTTTGGTTGATGGAAATCCTGAAGCAATCTTAAGAGCGATTAATTTGAGCAAAGAGACATTTAAAAAAATTCGTCAAAATCTTTTTTGGGCATTTTTCTACAACGTTATAATGATTCCTGTAGCAATGGTAGGGTGGATGCATCCGGTTCTCGCGGAGATTGCAATGGCTCTAAGTTCAATAAATGTTGTGGCTAAATCAAAAAGGCTTCAGAAAAAAGAGATAAACTAAATGTGGATAAATCCATTCGATTATGGAATTACTAATTTTTCTGTAACAAAATGATAACTCAGATATCTTTATTTATAGACATTGACAGTGTCTGTTGAGTTGAAAAAAACTCAAATAAAAAATGTGGATAACTTGAAGTTAACAGAAATTATATGTACATAGAAAGCTCTTACTCTCAAAGCCTGAATACAAAAAAGAAATCGTTAATGAAGAACTGGAAAACTCTGCTCTTTAAAGTTGCTCTACTCGTTGTGATTACCATCGTTGTTTTTACAGGGTAAATTTATTTTTAATATCTACTTCTCGAATTCGTTTATTACATTAAACTTTTTGTGATTTCACCTCCGGAATCGATGTAATGAATGGACAAAATTTTTTAAAGAACAACCAAATTGTTCTGGATGCCCTCACTGCGCATCTATTTGATGGGATTGTTATTTTTAACCGATCGCAATCAAAACCAATAGCCGTTTTTGCTAACGAAGCCTTTATAGAACTAACGGGCTATAGCGAAAAAGAGATCATCGGAAAGGGACCGTTATTTCAAACGGTCAAAGATAAATCCACTTCGTCCTCACAAGAGATAAACGACTCAATTAACCAGGGCAAAGAACTGGATAAAGAACTGGTCTGTCTAAGACAAAATGGAACTCCGTTCTGGGCAAAATTTAAATCAAAGAGTGTTGTTGATAAATCTACCGACCAGTCGTATCAAATTCTGATACTTCGGGATGTAACGCAGCGGCGAAGAAAAGAGAGTGACCTTGAAAAAGCATTGGAGAATGCAGAATCTTCCAGAGAAGTAAAGAACAGATTTCTTGCTAACATGAGCCATGAAATGAGAACGCCGATCAACGGTATCATGGGAATGGCTCAGTTACTGGAAGCCACGGATCTTAACGATCAGCAAAAGGAGTACCTTGAAGAGTTGAAGATATCTTCTGAAAATTTGTTGGCGATTGTAAATGATATTCTGGAATTCAACTTTATTGAATCAGGTGGCCTCAATCTTGAGAAAAGAGAGTTCAGCATCAGAAAGCAGCTTGAGCAGATTGTTAAAACGAAAAGTGAGAGTGCTAAAGAGAAAGATGTTGATCTCAATCTTGTAATTTCTGATAGGGTTCCACAATTGCTGGTTGGTGATGTGGTTCGGTTTGGTCAGATTTTGATGAACCTCATTAATAACGGAATTAAATTTACTCAGGCGGGAATCGTAAAAATACTGGTGCGGTCACTGGAAGAAATTTCAGGAAAAGTAATAATTGAAGTTAAGATTAAAGACACAGGAATCGGCATTCCCGATTCTTTGCTAGGCCAAATATTTGATTCATTCAATCAAGCGTCTAAATCTACTACCTACAAATTTGGCGGTACCGGACTAGGGCTTTCCATTGTAGATCAACTAGTTAAAAAAATGGAAGGTAGTATTCATGTGAATAGTAAAGAGGGTGAGGGAACCGAGTTTACAGTTCTTATACCTTTTGAAATAGGTAGAAAGGATGATGAACGACAGAATAAAGTTATCCAAGAAAAAAATAACGAAGACTCAGCAGCTGATATACCTTCGGGTACAAAAGTTTTGG
>SKGY01000201.1 GCA_007117235.1 Balneolaceae bacterium | reverse complement strand
TCACGGCTGGCAGCAACTAATAGTTCTCTGCTGTGATTTAGATCAGAAGTAAATGATTCGCCTTTTTGATGCGGGTAGTAGCTGAATCCTCGTTTGAGTCCACACACTACTTCGGGGTGATGTTTCTGCCACTCTCCGTATCGTGATATCTCCTTTAGAAAAGGTAATTCATAATTGTCTGCCAAATCGCGCAGAACCATATCGGCTATGGGAGTTGAAGATTCCCCTATCGCAAACCGTGGATGTTGTCCCCGTTCTACAACACAAACTTTATACCCTAGCTTCGACAAGGCCATGGCTGTAATTGATCCGCCAAATCCGGATCCTACAATGAGGAAGTCGTACTGTTTCAACATTTACACTCAATATTTTTGATCACTTTCTGCTCAATATTCATCTGCTGCAGTCGCTGTTTTCGAGCTTCAAAACATTCATCACAATCAGAAAATTTCTCAAGATCCCACAAATCGACAAAGACCCTGCCCTTTTTTAAACTCAAAGCCCGATCAAAAACTTCTACTAGTGCTGACAATGTTGGAGGAACGTATTCTCCATCCTCCCTCAGCTTCTCCATGATACCGTTGCCGTCCCGGGTTGGAATGATTGAGCAGGCCGATGCCCCACAATCGAATGCAAATTCAACGGTTTTAAGGCACCATTCTATATTTTCACGCTCATCGGTTAGAAACGGTGGGTTCAAAAGAATAAAAGCCCTCACATCTATTCCATTCGACACTAGATATTCAGAAGCCTTCCGGTAGTTTTCTCTGGTGATCTGTTTGTTCAGCTTTGGCATAACCACCGGATGAACACTCTCCAATCCCATCGCGACTTCAAAGCTCCCATCCAGTAAGTCTCGAAACTCAGGAATGAATTCTCCAATCAATTTTGGGTGGTTTTCTACAATCACGTGTTCATAATCTGACAACAAACCGGCGATTGATTTGTAGTCATATCGAGGTATAGCTTTTCCATCGAAAAAATTACCGCTGTTGTAGAGTTTTACCACATCAGCTTTGGGCAGACGATCCAGGGCAAATTTAATCTGGGCCGGAATAGCCCCCATTGGTGTGGGTTCATCAAGAGTGTGTCGCCACAAATCACACATCACACATTTAAATGGACACTCCCGATTGGTGAGAAAAATTGTGTTCACTTTTTTGAGTTTACCATCAGCCTGAACCTCTTCTTCATGAAGCCAGAGATATGGCTGCAGAGGATCCATCACTTCCTTCGAAGGCCTGAATTCTTGAACAGCTTTGTTTGTGATGTTAAATTCCAAATTACTCAGAAAATTAGTTCTCGCAGAGTTACGCAGATGTATCGCTGAGTCTCGCAGAGTTTTTGTAAACCCAAGATTCAACGAGATCAGCACTCAAGCAACAATCAGATATACAAAGATTGAAAATATTGTCTGTAAACCATCTCATCATCCGGAAACACTTTATTGAAGTCATCCATATCCACCGTTCCGTGCTGCATCCGGCGTTTTGGGAATACCGGCATATCGAGTCCTGTAGTGGCTTTAACCCCTCTTTGAACCACCTCACCTTTTAGGGCATAGAGCTCTTCATGTTTCCAGTCTGTTAGCTGTATGAACGGAATTCCTTCCGATACCTCAATTACATTTGGAAGCGTATAGGGACTAAATCCTTTAAAACCATACTTACTTGATGTAGCATAAACCCGAACATGTCCGCGGCTCTGTCCGCCTGAATAGGTTAGTGAATGCTTAATCTTGTCAACACCCCACCCTTCATGGTACAACAGCGGATTGCCTAAAACACTGCGAATGGTTAACTCGGGATTATCTTCAATTGGATAAGATTTCAGGTTTTCATCACCGCCGTCACCGTCGACCAGGTATGTCCAGTCAGGATATTTATCCCTGATTTTTTTTCATATTGTAAGTGCCATTGTTGCTGCTTCCACATCTCGCTGTTTATAATCCTCAATGGTTCGAATCGTCTCTTTGTAGTCAAGATCTGACAGTTCGCCCTCCATCACCTCAAGAAACATGCTGAGACCAAGTTTATCCAAAAATTCAAATGCCTGCTGAGCATCAGGACCGTTATTTATTGAAAGAGTGAACGCTTTCAATCTGCTTGGAGATTCTCCCCTTTTAAGTAGCAGATCATATAGTGAAAGGAAAACAGAACCACTATCTATTCCACCCGAAAAGAGTACTCCGATCGGCTCATCTTTAGGAATAGAATCGAGCCATTTTTCACACTCTTTTGTCATTGCGCCCACATAAGCTTCACCAATGACGTTTAGGTCTGAGTTCAATGTGTTTTTTACCGGGGTAAAAAATCGTTTGTGATCCGGGTTTGGATCAGGACAACCTACAACATCAAGTCGGGTTACATAGTGTGCCGGTACCATTCGGGTGTAATCGGGACGAAATTGATGATGAAGATCAAGCTTTTTCAGATATTCATAGATGTCATCGATACGATCTGCAACAATCAAAAGCGGCCCGGCCACCTGTTTAGCCATGAAGTAGCGCAAAGGCCGCCCAATAGATCGTGCCATGTACACCTGCTGATTTCGTTTCGTTACTATGGCAAAATTGCCCTCAATTTTTCTCACCTCATCTGGATCACCCGTAGCGATAAGCTTTTCGGCTTCTTCATTAGACATGTTGAAAATCTGGTTCTGATCCGGGTCGATCAGATTAACGAAATCATCGAGTTTTTGTACAACCTTTGGCATAGCTATAACCTTTATTAATTCTGAATGGTGAACATCTACATAACAGGAATATATTCCTTTTAGCTCCTATTAGTCGAATTTTTATCGGTGATTAGAAAAGGTAGGTTTAGAATTTATTCCACCGGTCACCCTGATGCAGATCAGGGTCTCCTTCCTTTGATTAGAATTGGAGGTGCTTAACAAAATTCAGCATGACTTGATTGAATGATAGTCTAAAATCAGTTATTAGATGGTGTAAACCTCAAAATTTCAGCATTCATCACATCAACGAAATTAATGTTTCCGTCATCACTAATTGTGAAATCAAATAGAAACGCCTCATTTGTTTCGTCTAAGAAAACGTAGTGTTTAAGAAGTTCTCCATTTGTGTTGAACACAAGCATCCTGAAATCCAGATCCACTGCCCCAAATGGTTTAGGTAAAAAGAGATAGATCAAATCATCAAGTAATTTCATATTACGGGCAAATGCTAAAGGTATGACAGTGTGTTCCTGTGCTACTTCTCTGTTTTGAAGGATGATGAAATCAAACACCTTAGTCTTGATATCACCCGGAATTTCATGATTAAAGATAAGGTCACCGTCTTCCGAATAATGTCTTAGTTCACCCAATGAATTCATAAAAATGAAGTATCCTTCTACTCCCTTAGCTGCCAATGCGTTGTTAAGGTCATTTTCGGGAATTTCGCCATTGGAATATGCAATTCTTTCCTGTTCAAAATTTCGTCGTTCTGAATAATCAGACTCCGGTGTTCCAATCCGATGAACAATATTTTTCTCTTCATTTAAATCCATTACTACAGCTAATGATTGTTCTCGTCCTTCAGTTGTAATAAGGAGTTTATCATCCGGAAGCAGTGTTTTGTGACTATAGTCCAAGTACCGCGGGTATGAAATAGACCTGATATGATTACCTGACCTTTCATATAAATCAAATAATAGGCGGCCTCGATTAGTAGTAAAAAATCGATTTGCCAAAAAATTTAAATCAGCAGCACCTGTCATTGAATCCCACTCTCCGGGACCTTCACCAACGTTTCCGAATTCATCCAGTTTATTACCATCGCTATCAAATATGATTATTTTTTATACGCATGATCATAGACTGCTAATTGCTGATCATCAATTGATACGATCTCTCTGGGTTCTCCAAGTAATGCGGATTCTATTGAGACAATTCTTTCAAGATCACCGATCTGAAGAGTGTCAACTTCTACTAAATGGGAATCATGTTGCCCGGTGTAATTTTGGCATGATACTAGAAGAAGTGTAGATACAACAATCAAAGGAAGCTGGTACCTGATTTTCATAAAGTGGTGAATTGATTCTTGATACTACTTATTGATTTGGGGTCAGTTACTTAATAAAAGTCATCCGATGACGGGAAGTCATCGGATGACGTGAACTTTACTCTATCCCCAAAATCTTTCGATTCAAAGCCTCGTCACTTCCGGCACCGGCGAAATCATCAAAGGCTTTGTCTGTCACGCGGATAATCAGATTATCAATAATCTGTGCCCCCTCTTCGGCGCCTTGCTCGGGATGTTTGATGCAGCACTCCCACTCAAGTACGGCCCAGCAGTCAATATCATATTGACTAAGCTTGGCAAAGATTCCTTGAAAATCGATCTGTCCGTCGCCCAGAGATCGAAAACGTCCCGGTCGATCCACCCAGCCCTGATAGCCTCCATATACACCGGATTTTCCTGTAGGGTTAAACTCAGCATCTTTCACATGGAATGCCTTGATGTAATCTTTATAGATATCTATGAAAGCCAGATAATCCATCTGTTGGAGTAAAAAGTGACTTGGATCGTACAAAATACGAGCACGTTTGTGATTTCCTGTAGCCTCCAGAAACTTTTCGTACGTCACACCATCATGCAGATCTTCTCCGGGATGAAGTTCATAACAGACATCCACACCATGATCATCAAATTCATTAAGGATCGGTTTCCAGAGTCGGGCCAGTTCCGCGAAACCGTCTTCAACCAGTCCGGCCGGACGCTGTGGCCATGGATATACCGTATGCCACATCAATGCTCCGGAAAATGATGCATGAGCATTCAGGCCGAGGTTAGCACTCGCTTTAGCAGCCATCTTCAGCTGATTCACCGCCCATTTTTGTCTCTCTTTTGGTTTCCCTTTCACTTCATCGGGAGCAAATCCGTCAAACATCACATCATATGCGGGATTTACTGCCACCAGTTGTCCCTGGAGGTGCGTGGAGAGTTCTGTAATCTGAACACCGGTAGCTTCAATTTTACCTTTATACTCATCAGCATAGGTTTTGCTGTTTGCCACCTTCTCCAAGTCGATCAGTCGCGACTCCCAGGTAGGTATCTGGACCCCTTTATAACCCAGCGATTTTGCCCATTTACAGATGGCTACAATATCATTAAACGGCGGTTCATCATTTACAAACTGGGCTAAAAATATCGCGGGTCCTTTTACTGATTTCATGTTGGTTAATTTCTGGTTATTTGTTGAAAATGTTTTATAGAAAATCCCCACTAGAGAGGGGCTCATTTTTTGAACCTGCCTTGTCGGCAGACAGGCGCGTTAGTGAAAAAGCGCAGACAAAGTGGCAATGCCAGCTTTGCCAGGCAAGGGGTGTGTTCATGAATTTTAAAAAGTAACGTTTGTTTTTTAAGCACATTTACCTTAATCAACACACCCCTGTATCCCCTCTCAAGAGGGGACTTAGTCCATAGCCTAAACCACAAACTCCGTCCACTTCTTATCGGAATTGTTTGATTTCACCATCGTTGATACAAATGCCATTCCGCGAATACCGTCATCAACATTGGGAAAATCGTAATCATTGACAGATTTATAACTGCCCGATTTAAAATCCTGAACAGCATCGTGGAAAGCAACGTAGATATTTGCAAACGCTTCAAGGTATCCTTCTGGGTGTCCGGCCGGAAGCCGGGTATTTGAAGTAGCAGCTTCTGATAGATAACCTGTGCCTGCCCGTAAAATTTGTACAGGCTCATCAAGCGGTTTCCACAGCAGAGTGTTTGGATTGGTGTGTGTCCATTCAACTCCACCTTTTTCACCGTAGATACGCAGCTTCAGATTATTCTCTTCACCGGCTGCTACCTGTGTTGCGATCAGGACACCGCTTACATCCTTATTAAATTTGAGGAGCGCAGCTGAATCATCATCAAGCTGTCTTCCTTTCACTGCAATATTAACATCGGCGCAAATCTGGGTTATTTCAAGTCCGCTAACATATTCTGCAAGATTCGCTGCATGAGTACCAATATCACCAATAGCTCCGCCTTCACCTGATTTACTTGGGTCTGTTCTCCACGAGGCTTGTTTATTACCCTCCTCTTCAAGTGCACTCGAGAGCCATCCCTGTGGATATTCAACATAAATCTTACGAAGAGAACCAAGCTTCCCTGAACTCACATAGTGTCTGGCCTCCTTAATCATCGGATAACCGGTATAGGTATGTGTCAATGCCAAGACATTGCCCGTAGATTCTACAATTTTTTTAAGTTCTTTCGCCTCGTCTAATGAGAAAGCAAGAGGCTTGTCAATAATCACATGAAAACCGTGTTCGAGAGCCATTTTTGCAGGCTCAAAATGGACATGATTTGGAGTAACAATAGATACTGCGTCCATTCTTTCACTTTCAGGCAGTGATGCTTCATTCTCAAACATCTCTTTAAATGAACCATACACGCGATTCGGATCAAGTCCCAATTCATTACCCGTTTTTTCAGACTTCTCGGCACTGCTGCTAAATGCACCGCAAACAAGTTCATACTTTCCATCAAGTGATGCGGCTTTTCTATGAACCTCGCCAATAAATGCGCCAACGCCGCCGCCAACCATTCCAAGTTTAAGTTTTTTGCCCATTTTTTACTCTTTGAATGTTAGTCATTTAATTTTTTCAATCTTCGTACAGATAAAGAAGATTCAATAATAGTGCAACAATCATTAAAGGTTTTTACTTGCACTTATCTTTGATAAGATGAATATTCACTGAGCTCAATTCAAACTGACTATAAAATTAAATTCTATGGCTTCTAATCGCTTTATTATTTCCAGGCTTAGCCTGATGATGTTTCTTCAGTTTTTCATATGGGGTGGTTTTTTTGTAACAATGGGTGTCTACCTTCTTGAAATTTTTCAGGGTGAAGAGGGGCTGAATACCATTATTGGACAATCTTATGCAACTCACAACTGGGCTGCGGTTTTGGCTCCGGTACTTGTAGGTCTTATTGCCGATCGCTATTTCAATGCAGAACGTGTAAATGCAGTATGCCATATTCTTGGAGCAGGCCTTCTCTGGTACGCTGCCAGTGTCACGGAACCCGGAGCTTTTATATGGATCATGTTCGCATATTTCATGCTTTACATGCCTACTCTTGCTCTTGTAAACGCCATCTCATTCGCCAATATTGGTAATCCTGACAAAGAGTTTCCTAAAATTCGTGTTTGGGGGACCATTGGTTGGATTGTTGCCGGATTTGTTGTTGCTCAGACTATTCTTGGGTGGGTAAACATTCCAATTCTTGCTTGGTTCACCGGCATTGAGTCAGGTATTCAGTCTACAGCAGTTCCTCTTTATATGTCGGCAGTTATATCACTGATATATGGTATCTACAGCTTCACGCTTCCTGCTACTCCACCATCTGAGAAGGGTAAAAAGTTCAGTCTTGCAGAAGCACTCGGACTCGACGCTGTTAAACTGCTTACCAATAAAAACTTTGCCATCTTCTCATTCAGTAGTTTTGCGATCAGTATTCCATTGGCATTCTACTATGCAAGAACCAACGATTTTATTGCGGCTGTAGCTTTCGGGGATGCAGCTCCTTCTTTTATGACTATAGGGCAGATGAGTGAAGTATTTTTCATGATCCTCATGCCCTTCTTCCTTGTAAGACTCGGTGTAAAATGGATGCTCCTTGTAGGGATGCTGGCATGGACTGCAAGGTATTTTCTATTCGGGATTTTTCCTGAGTCTGTTGGCCTTATAATACTCGGTATTGCACTCCACGGTGTCTGTTACGACTTTTTCTTTGTAACCGGTCAACTCTATGTTGAGAAAAAAGCACCTAAAAGTCTTCGGGCAAGTGCACAGGGTTTCTTTAACCTGTTAACATATGGAGTAGGTATGCTGATCGGTAATTATATGCTAGGATGGTGGGGCGACAGAATTGAACTGGATGGCGCCACTGAACAAGGATGGCTTGATGGTGCCTTTTCTTTCTGGATCATGCCGGCCATTGCGGCTCTGGGTGTAGCCATCTTCTTCTTTATCTTCTTCTGGGATGATAAAGTTGAGGCCGAAACCATCGATCCAAATGTATCTTCACTGGTTGATGCAGACCCGGGTGAAACAAGTCCCGGCACTGTTGGCTGATAATCAGTCAACCAAATTAAAATTTTCACGAAAGCCCGGCCCCATTGCCGGGCTTTTCTTTTTGTGGTGCATAATAGATAAGATCCTTGGTATTAAGTGCTCCGCCAAAGCATGGTGGAGTAATTAATCCGGATTTGGGATTTTGCTTCTATTCGTCTATCGCAGGCTTTCAGCCTGCATTCTTTTTCAGGATTTCAAAACTTGGGACGATGCCCTAAGTTTTGATGTCTCTGGCTTTCAGCCAGTATAGATTAACAGCAAGACCAAAACTTAGAGCAACTCAAAAGAAAAAGAATTCTAACAATCCTGACAGGTGCAAAGCCTGAAATATCCGAGCAAGATATCATGTCATGATGGACAGACTGTAAGTCTGCAAGGCCATAATTTGGAGCTATTCCAAAGAAAGTGAATCTTAGCCATCTTGACTGGTGCGAAGCCTGAAATACCGAGCAAGATATTATGTCATGATGGACAGACTGTAAGTCTGACACACCACAACTTGGGGCACCGCTCCAAGTTGTGGATCACGTCAGTAATAGCAGGCTGTAAGCCTGCAACAGACAGAACTAAGAGATGCCCCAATAACTCGGCTACAAAAAATTAAGATTTTATCTACCTCCAAAAATATTCCGGGTCATACTCCACTACATCATACTCCTTCATAAACTTCTCAACCTCTTTTCTGAAATTGACCTTTAAATGATGCTCCTCTTGCCTTGCAATATACCTTTCAACCGTACTTACTTTTAAACCACTTACTGAAAACGCACCATACCCAATTTGCCATGAAAATTTATACCCATTCGTTGAAACCACTTTTCTTTTCATCCATTTCGATGACTCTTTCTTAACCTCTTCCACAACTTTCGAAAGGGTAATATTCTTGGATAACCTGAACAGAATATGCATGTGATCAAGCACAGAATTGATAATTAAGGTCGGACTCTCGTAATTCTCCAAAATTCCGGCTATGTAGGCATGTAAATCATCTTTAATCTCAGGTAAAATACCCGGTTTTCTTCCCTTGGTAGAAAAGACCAGGTGTACGTAGAGCTGTGATAGTGATTGGCTCATGAGTTCCCTCTTTTTATTTTGTTTAGTTGTTCCTCTGATAGTATGAATGAGATTTAAGCAAATCCTTACAGAATTATTTTAGAAATTTCTGGTGTATTGAGAGTGACTGGCTATCGCAGGCTTACAGCCTGTTTGGATTATCATAATTTAGAACATGGTTAGGCGCTGCCTCTTATTTTCTATTTACAGGCTTACAGCCTTTGGTACTTTCTTGATCCGTCGATTAGCGGATTGCCATCTTTTTTTCTGGCTTTCAGTCTAAATCGAACCCTAAATTTTCTATACCCCTTTATTTTGCAGGTAAATTCTAAAAACGTAGATTCCTGTCGTTAACCTTTTAAAGACACAAATTTTAGGGATATGAAAAAATACTTACTCCTCACCTATCTACTTCTTTTTCCATTAATCGGGTTCTCCCAAAACGGTGGCTGGATACTTGAAGCAGATGAAATTGATCCCAATAGCTATTACGGGATAACAGTAGCAAATGGAATGATTGGAATCGTATCTGCTGCCGAACCATTGCAGGTCAGTGAAACCGTTCTCAATGGCGTTTATGATTATTACGGTCGAGGCAGGGTATCCAATATTTTGAAAGGGTTTAATTTCGCCGGTATGCAGCTCGATGTTGACAGAACCCGAATAAATTCGGGCAACGTTACCAATATGGAACAGAGACTGAATATGAGAAATGCCTATTTCGAAACCACTTTCAGTCACGCCGGAAAAGTAGAGGTTGTATATCAAACAAGAGCACTCAGAAATCTTCCTTTCACAAGTATGATCGAAATGGAGGTGACTGCACTGAAAGATGTAACGATCAGAATGACCAACGAAATTGAAGCTCCTGATCATCTTAGAGACGTAAGAAATTACTATTCAATCATCGATCGTCCGCATGTTAAAATTCCACTTCTGACTTCAGTAGCTGACAGCCCTACCGGTAAGCATACGATTGCTGTTTCCAACAGCTTCCTGTTTGAAGAAGATGAAATTCCATACTACGTGCACGAAGATTGGGACCACAACCGGCATCTTGTTCACCTCACAAAAGAGTTAAAACGCGGTGAAACGTATCGTTTTACCGTTGTCAGTTCTGCGACTTCAACCGAACATTTTTCAGACCCTCAGAGTGAAGCTGAACGACTTAGCGTATTTGCTATGCTTGAAGGTCGTGACAGATTACTAGCACGCCATAATGCGGCCTGGGATAAATTATGGGAAAGTGACATTATTATAGAAGGTAATGAGCGTGATCAGCTGGATGTACGATCAGCACTTTATCATCTCTACTCATTTGTCAGGGAAGGATCACGACTAAGTCTGTCACCGATGGGACTGTCTGGACTTGGCTATAACGGACATGTTTTCTGGGATACTGAAATTTGGATGTATCCTCCAATTCTTATGATGCAGCCTGAATTGGCACGATCAATAGTTGATTACCGAACAGACCGAATTGATGGAGCCCGAATGAAGGCATTCAGTCATGGATTTAGAGGTGCTATGTTTCCCTGGGAGTCGAATGACATTGGTGAAGAAGCAACTCCTTTCTGGGCGTTAACCGGTCCATTTCAGCATCATATTACTGCTGTTGTTGGAATAGCTGCATGGAACTACTTTCAGGTTACGCAAGATGTAGATTGGCTGGAACAGGATGGGTTCCCTCTTCTTCAGGAAGTTGCCGAGTTTTGGCTGAGCAGAGTTGAAGAAAATGATCGGGGTGAGTTTGATATCATTAACGTGGTTGCAGCAGATGAACACGCTGAAAACGTTGACAACAATGCATTTACAAATGGTACTGCTATTAACGTACTTCGCCATGCAACAAAAGCAGCCGGTGTATTGGGAGTGGAAGCCGACCCAATGTGGACATACGTTGCAGATCGCATTCCAATACTCGAATTTCCTGATGGAACCGTTCAGGAACATGCTACCTATGAAGGAGAAATGATCAAACAGGCGGATGTGAATCTATTGACTCACCCGCTAGGACTCGTTACAGACCCTGCTCAAATGAGAAAAAATCTGGACTATTATCAGCAGCGAGTTGATCCGCTCGGGCCAGCTATGACCCACTCGGTTTACTCTGTTATCAGTTCTCGCTTAGGAAATGCTGATGAGGCCTATGAACTATTTCATAAAGGATATCGCCCGAACCTTCTACCTCCATTCGGAGTAATTGCCGAAGTTGCCGGCGGAACAAATCCATACTTTGCTACTGGTGCCGGTGGAATGCTTCAGGCAATTTTAAATGGTTTTGGAGGACTTCAGCTTACCGATGAAGGCATTATTCAGGTTGAAACACCGCTGCCCTCTTCATGGAACTCAATAACCATCACAGGCGTAGGCGTTGATGGATTAACATTTGAAAATCGGCGTTAGAACCAGAATTCGACTGACGAGTGGTAATTCCCATTTACACCATAATACCCAGGACTACTCGTCAGTCGAATTTAGCAGCCGACCTCGCAGCTAGGGTTCGACATACGAGTGGCACTGCTCACCATTCTAGTGAGGAACACTCGTCAGTCGAATGAGAGAACCACAGGTGCATCATCAAACCTTGAAATAACAATTCTCTTTCCATTCTGGGTATGAATTGACCGAATGTTTCGTATCTCCCCTGTGATGTTTACCCCGCTCTGTTCGGGCATGTAGCTTCTGATCTGTCCATCAACCCATCCCAGCACTACGCCCCGTGAGGCGTCATATGGGCCCGT
>SKGY01000179.1 GCA_007117235.1 Balneolaceae bacterium | reverse complement strand
TTCTGACCTCTCCCCAAATATAAGACCGGCCGGTTTCTCTCTTATTTTCATCAGGACCCGGAGGCCTTTTATTAACGTTTTGCTTAAGAAAGAACTTTACAATACCCAGTTTTAGTAGAGGGTTTATAAAGGGAAGCCATTTCATTTTTTTTATGGTTTTATCAGGCATGGCTGTGTAAACAATGATATTTTTGATTCCCGTTGAAAAGTGTGCGGTCGAAACATCACCCCATGGTATGGATACAACTTTAAACTGTTGATCTTTCACATCAATTGTACGTGTTTTATAAGCAGGTGGTACATTTATGATTTGCCCTTTCCTGCGAACTGCACCACCCTTCCCCAAATTTTCAATCATGGTTTTAGCTGTACCTCGGGATACGCCACCGCCTAAGCCTTTAAAGGCCAGCTCAAGATGAGTGGCATCAGGCATCTTTTGATGCAGCCATGCGGCCATACAATCGGTAGGAACCACATCAAACCCAACACCGGGCATTGCCATAATTTTAGCTGAGTTAAACTTTTCGCTCATTTTTTTCAACCCTTCGAATACTTCAATTTCTCCGGTTATATCAAGATAGTGGCATGAGTTACGGATACACGCCTCAGCCATCGATTTATATGTGTGTACAAAGGGACCTGCACAGTGAATAACCACAGCTGCACCACCAAGTAACTCATCCATTTGGCTTGAGTTTTTCAGATCTGCAACTATATAAGGAATAGATAACCGTTCTGATTGCTCTTGCAGCTTTTCTCTACTTCTTCCGGACAAAACAACATCAGCGCTTAGATTAGAAGACAATTCTGCAATCAAATTTCCCGTGTAGCCGTAACTGCCGTAAATCACCAGTTTTTTCTTTTTCATATGCAATATGTCATGTTACAATTATGTGTAATTTACACACTGCCAGTGTGTTACGCCGAATTAATTTCTTAACAATCTGATCACAATTACCTAACCGTTACTCAATGATCCGGTAACAGTATCTGCTTTTATTTAATCCATATCAAATCATCTGCATATGAAAAAAAGACCCATTGACATCGTCGTATTGTCCGACATTCATCTTGGTACGGTTGGCTGCCATGCAATTGAGTTGCTCCAATATCTCAATTCAATTGAGCCTAAAACCATCATTTTGAATGGAGATTTCATAGATATATGGAATTTTAAAAAATACTACTGGCCGGAGTCTCATATGATGGTACTGCGAACTCTCCTCACCATGATGGCTAATGGCACCGACATCTACTATATCACAGGGAACCATGATGAGGTTTTAAGAAAAGTATCCAGCCTGCAACTGGGACCTTTGTTCATCCGAGATAAATTGATACTCGAGCTAAACGGTGAAAAGGTCTGGATTTTCCACGGTGATATTTTTGATATCACTATGAAACACAGCAAGTGGATAGCCAAAATTGGGGCTCACGGATATGATCTTCTGATTTTACTGAATCGGGCTGTTAACAGGATCTCCATGAAAATGGGTAAGGGTAAAATCTCACTCTCCAAAAAAATCAAAGACAGTGTTAAAAAGGCTGTTCGATTTATTGATGATTTTGAGACAACAGCTATCGATCTGGCCATTGATCAGGGATACGACTATGTAATCTGCGGACATATTCATCAACCAAAAATTCGGGGTTATGAAAATCAGAAAGGATCAGTAATATATATGAATTCGGGCGACTGGATTGAGAATCTGACGGCTTTAGAATATGACGGACAGGAGTGGAATATGTATAAATATGAAGAGGAAGAGTTTGTAGAGAGTCCGCGAATAGAAAAACTACTCCAACAGCGCAATTTCAAACGAACAGGTATCATAGCATGAACATCTTATATGGAATTCAGGGCACCGGCCACGGTCACATTAGCAGGGCGAGAGAAATACTACCCCTGTTGTCAGAAAAGTCACATGTTGATGTATTACTTAGCGGTTACAACTGTAAAATGACGGTTGAAGGAATTCAGATCACCAAGAAAAAAGGCGTCAGCCTGGCCTATGATTCAAGCGGAAGTGTTTCCTATCTGAAAACAGCGCTAAACTTAAAACCGGTTGAGTTTCTGCAGGATGTAAATTCACTTGAACTTGATAAGTACGATCTGGTTATCTCAGACTATGAACCGATAACAGCATGGGCTTCATTTAAATGCAAAATTCCATCTATTGCGCTGAGCCATCAGGCAGCTTTTCTTTCCAATAAATCTCCGCGCCCCAAAAAGAGAAACTTCTTTGCTGAACAAGTATTAAAACACTTTGCTCCCTGTAATACCCCTATCGGATTTCACTTTCGGCGATATGACTCATTTGTACTGCCTCCAATAATCAGAAAAGACGTCAGAGACCTCTCCGTTTCTGTTTCAGACCACGTAACTGTTTACTTACCGGCGTTCGATCATGAGACTCTTACCTCTGTATTTGGTCACTTAAAAGAGGTGAAATGGCACGTATTTTCTCCACTTTGCGACACCCCTTACCTAAAAGATAATGTCCACGTTTTCCCGGTTGGAAACCGGCCGTTTTTGGAAAGTATGAAAGAGAGTATTGGCGTTATTACGAGTGCCGGATTCGAAACCTGTGCCGAAACAATGTATCTCGACAAGAAGCTGCTTGTTATCCCCATTCAGAATCAATATGAACAAGAGTGCAATGCGGCGGCTTTAAAACAGCTTGGGATTCATGTTGTAAATAAACTGGATTCTACATTTAAAGATAGGGTCAGAAACTGGCTTATCAATGCTGATATTATTCCTCTCCCTGAACTGGCTGATACTGATGCCTTAACAGATTCGCTAGTAGATGCTGCGTATGCTAAAGCATATGACGTGGCGTACTAACTATAAATAAATAAAGCCCCGACAGTGCGGGGCTTTCTATTGAATAATAAGAGTGTGAATCTCTGATTTATTCTACGCTATGGTTTCGGACTCTGATTGTCGCCTGATCTTGTCCTGCAACAACACTTCGAACCTCATATGCCACAGTAACACCATCTTGCTCCTGCCAGTCGTTATAGTACATCTCTACAACCACATCTCCCATTTGAGGATTGAACTCTTCGTAACTCATCTTCACGGGTAAGCCAGTGCTTTCATCTATGTAATAGTGATAGGTTTTATCGCCGCGCAATCTTAAGTGCACAGTTTCCGTACCGTTTACTTCTTCCATTCCCATTACTTCAGCGCTGTAGGAATCACTATTCACCAATACATTCAAGTAGTGAT
>SKGY01000119.1 GCA_007117235.1 Balneolaceae bacterium | reverse complement strand
TTTTTTGTTGATAAACATCCACCCTCAATCATTCACATCTGAGCAGACTATTACCAATGATCTGCAAGAAATTAAGATGCTTATCGTAAATGGTGATCGGGACGGCGCTATCTCAGAATTAGAGGCAATTGTAAGTCATCAAACAGATAATGTGGAAGCAATTGTGCTACTTTCAGATCTGTACCATCAATCTCATCAATTTGGAAAGCTGATTACGTTGGTTGAATCAAATAATAACAAGGTATCTGAAATTGGATCGGTACAGTTTGTTTATGCTCAGGCCAAATTTCAAACAGGGTTCAAGCCTGAAGCGATAGAGGCACTTGAGCGAAACAGAGAGCTTGACAACTTTGACATCAGAGGGCTAATACTTCTTGGCTCTATCTACTACAATGATGAGAATTGGGCGCTTGCACAGTCAATATACCGGCAAATTTCTGTAAGCCTTCCAGGCAATCATTTTTTTAGAACACGATTGGCCAAAACTTATGGAAACCTGATGGATGCAGAGTACGCCAGATCCATATTGTCATCTGTTTTGGAAGAAGATCCCGCATATCTTCCGGCATTAATTGAACTTGCACTTAGTCACTTCTCATTACGCGAGTTTTATAAAACAAATGAGGTAGCCTCTGCTGCATTGGTGATGTACCCGAATAATGTAAGTTTGAACAATCTGCGGGCAAGGTCATCATATAATGTGCAGCAGTTTGAAGAGGCAGTGAAATACTGGAATGTTATAGCAGAGCTGGGTGAAGCAGATCAGAACACATTTAGGGGATTGGGACTTAGTTATTATCAGCTTGGAAATGCAGAAGAAGCTTTAAAAAACTTTGAAAGGGTACTGATGCTGAACCCTGAGGATACGATCTCACTTCTCTACTCATCGATGGTATACCGGCAGAAAGAAAACTGGGAAAAGGCACATGAGATTTTAAACAGTATGTTTGAGTTTCATATTACCGACTACTTTATTGAATCGATAATGCAAAGAGCTGTGGTTCTCGAAGAGCTCGGAGAAGTTGAATCAGCTAAGTCTGATTACACATTGGCAAAAATGCTATTTCCAGAACACAGAAAAGCACTCTTCTATCTTGCTGCGCTTCATGACCGTCACACCTCAAACCATGAGGTAATACTCGAACACTATTTAAAATATTTAGAGAGTGGCTATACCGATCCCTCTCTTGAAGACTATGCAAAAAGCAGAGTAAGTGTTCTTAGAGAGAGACTTCATTTTGCAAGGGGAAGGGAGTAGCTGTTGAGTTTTAATCTGAAACCCGACTGAAGCTCATTGTCTTCAACATCCAGTTTGGAAGTGGTTTTTGATTCTTTCTTTTTTTCAAATTGAGATACCACCCCATTTTTTTCATGATTGGTAACTTGTGAGTCTCTACAAACTCAACCAGAGTTCCGTCAGGATCTTCAATGTAAGAGAAACGCCCTGCAGCATCACCCATGTCAAATGTATTAGCGCTATCTACTGTAAAGGAGTAACCTAATTCTGAAGACTTTGTTTTGAGCAGATCCATGTTGTTAACGTCGAAGCAGACATGAATAAAACCAAGGTCACCCCAGAAACGATTTTCAAAGATCTTTTTTGGCTCTCTGTTCAAAACCTGAACCAATTCAATATCCGTGTGACCAAATAGTTTACTAAAAGCGCCGCTGTTCTTTTGACTTTTTCTCAGAAGTACCCGTCTATATTTAAAATCACTATCAAAATCTAAGAATTGACCTGATTGATCATAGATTACTTCGCTAAACCCAAGTGCATCAGTGTATAGAGGCAATGATCTATCTATATCACTTACGCCTATTATGACGCCACAAACACCGCCTGTGGGTTGATTTCTGTTGCTGAACCACGAATCACCCTCAACTACCTGAAATAGATTTTTATATGGGTCTTTCACCCAGATGTGATTTGATTGATCAGGCGACTGTTTGAGATCAGATGCGCCGTTTAATTGACTCTCCTTGTATACATCTAAAACAGAGGCCGCATCTCTGCATTTAATTTTCACGGCATTAATTCCCAAGTCACCAAGTTGAGGCTCAAACAGTGCTGGTTTGGGCTGGCGACTTTTAAATTGCCAGATTTCAAATCCACCACCACCATTCATATTCAATGCCAATACAGCTCTCCTTGAATGCACTTCATTTCCTGTATAGCGGGTCATCAATTTCGCTTCGGCCTCATCATCAAATACGGGCACATCAGTACCAAACGCTTTTCTATACCAAGCCCAGGCCTGATCAATATCAGCCACGCCTATGCCTATTTGCTGAATTCCGGTAATTACTTGATCCATAAGAAGCAGTAAATTTTGAATATGAAGGAAAGTAATCCATTCAAATTGAAGTGACAAAAATTGAGTTGTAAAAGCATATAACTAAATATTAGTTGACTGATAATAAATAATTAAAGATGATGAGCATAGATTATATCTTATTTTGATAAAATTGGAATACAGCAAAATAGAGAAGACTACACTAGTTTTTCTCGCCATAGTGAAAATATTTAATGAACGTTCAGGTTATTTTATGAGATCAGGATTTTATTTAGTGATTACATTATTCATACTGATGGGATTAGCTTCATGCGCGCAAACGGATACAATTATCAGCGAAGAAGAAGTCGAAATTGATGCCCTCTCACTGTTTTTTGATGAATCTGCAGTTTTTTCACAGAGTAACACCGGATTTATCCTTGTTGATCCAGAAACGGGCGAAACTATACATGAAAGAGGGGCAGATCGGTATTACATACCGGCATCAAATATGAAAATGCTGACTCTGTTTGCAGCTGCCGAAAGCTTGCCTGATACACTGCCGTCACTATTATATACAGTTCAGAATGACACGCTCTACTTCCATGGTACTGGTGACCCCGCTTTTTTAAATCCAAACTTTGAGGAGTATGGTGTATTTGATTTTCTGAAAAACCGGGAAGAGACGTTGGTTTACACAGACCACCTTTACGATGATGAACATTTTGGATCAGGATGGTCATGGGATTGGTATCCGGCTTCTTATGCTCCTGAAAAAACTCCCTTTCCGATTTATGGAAATATGATGAGAGTTCAGGCAAGGCAAATTTCGCTTCTCATACTTGATGAAGAAACTCCGGTAGAGCCAAAATTCTTTGAGCAGTTCATTGATAATAAAGGGTGGAATGGCAGCCAAAATGAATTGGCAAGAAGGGACTATCAAACCAATACGATTTTATATGCACCAAAATCTGATACAGTTGCTCAGGTCAGGAATATTCCTTT
>SKGY01000019.1 GCA_007117235.1 Balneolaceae bacterium | reverse complement strand
AGCGATATTACTTCCAGGCCGGCAGCAACCATGGATGAACTGACGTTCACTCTGCCTGGAGTATTTATAAGTAACAGAGAAAATTATGCTTTGGGTGAGCGTATGACGGTAAGGGGTTTAGGTTGGAGATCTCAATTCGGTGTTCGCGGAGTACAGGTCATTCTTGATGGCATTCCCTTAACTGTTGCAGATGGACAGACTATCATGAATATGATTGATCCGGCAACAATTGAGCGTATTGAGTTGTTGAGAGGGCCATCAGCCACATTCTGGGGTAATTCTAGCGGAGGTGTTCTGTATATGTCTTCAAAACCAAGCCCTGATGCACCTCGATTTCAATACAGAGGATATGGTGGGTCTTACGGCACACTGAAGCAGGAGCTAAAGTTCAACACTCAAACAGGTAACACAAGATTCTATGGCTATGCGAGCTATTTTGATACCGAAGGCTTTCGGGATTACAGCGCTGCGAGAATGTACCGGGGAAGTATTGCCGGTGAAAGACCCATAGGTAACAGCGGAAATCTCACGCTCAGAGCAACGTACGCGTCAATGCCTAAAGCTCAGCACCCAGGTTCTCTAAACAGACTAAATGCAGAAGAGAATCCTACTCAATCAAATCCATTTTTTTCAAACAACTTTGCAGGTAAAACGTTTGAACAGGCGATGATAGCCGGTAACTATTTTCACGCATTTGACAATGGAAGTATGACTGTTACCGCTAACGGAACTTGGAGAGATCTTGACAATCCACTCCCCTTTGGATACATCGGCGTTGACAGATATGCGGGTACATTCCGATCCGTCTATCAATTTGACTCATTCAATTTTGACTGGAATATCGGTGGTGAACTGAAATTACAGCGTGATGACCGATTAGAAACCAACATTATTGATGGTGAGAGAGGAGATGATGTACGGGTTCAGCAGCTCGAGACCGTTACAAATCAGGCAGTGTTTACAAGAATCGGGTTACCTATAAATCAGCGATTTACACTCAATGCCGGATTACGGGCTGACTGGCTTCAGTTCCGGAGTGAAGATGAGCTTGGCACAACTCAAGATGGTGAACGCACGTTTTTTGCGGTGAATCCAAGTGCTGGTTTTAGTTATTTAATTGGGAATTCACGCTTATTTGGCAACATCAGCACATCGTACGAATCTCCAACTACCGTAGAGTTAGTAAACAGACCGGAGGGTGGAGCAGGCTTTAACCAGAATTTAAATCCTGAGCGAACCTTTAGCATTGAGACCGGTATCAATGGGAATCTGAATCAATTTTCTTATGATTTAGCAATCTACGGCATGAGGGTATACGATTTAATAAATACTTTTCAGATTGATCAGTCCGGAGAAAACTTCTTTCGGAATGAGGGGAACTCTCTTCATTACGGTATCGAAAGTGCGGCGTCATATACGAAAAACAGTCTGCAACTAAGCGTAATGCTTAATTTGATGCGGGCAGAATTTGAAGATGGCCAATTTGAGGGCAATTCCATTCCCGGAGTACCCTCATTTCGGTTCGGTGGTAATTTGACGTATCAGCTGAGCAATCAAACCTTCAGTTTAGACAACGAATGGATTGGCTCCTACCAGACAGATAGTGCCAACAGTGAAAAGAATGACGCCTATTCTCTTGTTCATTTACGGTGGGTAATTGAGTTTGAAAATCTTATCTCCGGCACTACAATTAAGCCATTTATTTCAGTACAAAACCTTCTCAATTCACGCTATAACACATCAGTTGCAATTAATAACGCCGGCGGTCTCTATTTTGAGCCCGGAACTGACCGGAGCTTTACGGCCGGAGTCCAAATCAACCTCAGATAAAGTTAAGAGTGTAGCATCCTGAAAATTTTTATTAGAATTTTGTAACAAAGCACCGTGTTCGTTTCTCTTATCCATAGAAACATTTGAAATTAAATACCGATGCAATGTTGAAACACATTTTTCTGATTCTCGTCATTTTCCTCTCCTATTTTTTGTGGAACCAGCGACCTGTGAAACATGGTGTTGGAATTACTGCACCTAATGAACCAAGTGTGGTCAAAGTTGTTCGACACGGAGGGTTTGAACTCAACCACTATAAGCTTTATCCGACATGGAAGATTGAAACTACAGCACGGGTTCTTTCAAAGAAGAGATATTGGTTTGATGATAAAACACAGATTTCACAAAATGATCTCGTTATTGGTTGGAATAATCTTTCTGATGAGCGCATTCTCAATCAAGTTAAAATTCCAATAACCGACAGAGATTTCAGAATAGATGTAATTCAGCCTCCCCTCACATTCAGCGAGATCCGGAATCAGATCATGTTTATGCATACAGTTCCCGCTAACGACGCAGTAAAAGAGAAGCTCAACTCGCTCCGAAACGGTCACATTATTAGAATGAAAGGATACATTGTTGATGTGAATGACCATTCATCAATTATCTGGAAATCGTCTTTCAGTGATCGTAATAACCGCTTAGACAGCAATCAGATCGTCTATATTGAAGACATCGAAATCATTTAAAGTGAGTTTTTGAATGTTTATTGCTAAAAACAATCGAACGAAGTATTTTAGGCGACGATGGTGACAATTCTATACTGAATTAAGCTGTTATAACTATCAATGGGAACTAAGTTGGGATTTAAATATGGAAACTCGTGAAGTTGGAACTGTAAAATGGTTTCATAACGGTAAAGGCTACGGTTTTATCACAAGAGAAGGTGGTGAAGACGTTTTTGTTCATTACTCAGAAATTCAGACTGATGGCTTCAGAAAATTGGCTGAAGGTCAGAAAGTAGAATTCACAATTGCAGAAGGCGATAAAGGTCTTCAGGCAAAGGAAGTAATTGAAATTGAATAATTAGTTTGAGGGCGCCTGATTACAGGTGCCTTTTTCTTTTCTCTTCTTTGAAGTATGCAATGGCTCAAAAACATTATTGTTGACATTTTAGCTACTCTGGTCATTGCATTAGTAGTTTTTTACGATTCCGGTGAAATACTCCTTTATGTTGTGTATATCTATACGGCACTTTTGGTATTAGCCAGATCTATTACTCTTTTCAGTCCTAACTTCATGGCAATTACCAAGAAAAAAGTTGCGGAAGCTCCTGTCTGGATCTATCATCTGCTCTATTTTCTAAACTGCTCAATGCTCGCTTATGGTGAACATTATGTAGCATCTGCCCTTTGGGTATTTATTTGGGGAGTTGCATTTTACGTCCACTCAAAAAAAGTTTAAATCCAAATGCTTTACGGAGATAAGCTTTTATCAATAGCTTTTGTTT
>SKGY01000171.1 GCA_007117235.1 Balneolaceae bacterium | reverse complement strand
TCAAAAGTGGAAAAGTCCCAGTTTAGGCAAAGAGATGGAGATGCTCATTTTTGGGAAATCTGGTACACCTGTAATTGTTTTTCCTAGTGAGGAGGGTAGATTTTATGAATGGGAGGATCAGGGTGTAATAGAAGCTGCTTCTTACCAGATAGAAAATGGGTATAACCAAATATTCTGCATTGACAGCGTATCATCAGAGAGCCTGCTAAATAAAAGTGTTGATCCTTATGTGAGAATCATGAGAGAGAATCAATATCAGGATTACATAGTTGATGAAGTTCTGCCTTTTATTTCTGAGCAAAATACCAACCCGTATGTGATGTCAGCCGGTTTTGGGTTAGGTGCCTATAAGGCTTTGAATTTAGCACTTAAGTATCCCGAACAGTTTGATAAAGTAATAGGTATATCGGGAAACTATGATTTAAATATCTATCTGGATGGATTTAAAGATGATAACTCATATTTCAACAATCCCATCGAATTTGTACCAAACCTAAATGATTCATCTATTTTAAGTTCGATTTCTTCCGTAGATATCAGATTAATCAGTTATCTTAATGATCCGAACAAAGTTGCGACTCAGAAGATGAGTGACATACTTTGGTTGAAATTCATAGAACATAACTTATATGTTTGGGATGAACTCGCTTCCGATCCCTGGTCGCTTGTTCCATCCATGTTCGTCGATAATCTGATCTGAAACTTTACTTATGAGAAAAATTCGAAAAGTTCTCGTCGCAAATAGAGGAGAGATTGCACTTAGAGTCATTAGAACGTGTAAAGAGAAACAGATAAAAACTGTGGCTGTATATTCCCGGCCCGATCACATATCGCCTCATGTTCAGGCTGCTGATGAGTCAGTTTTTATTGGTGAAGCCGCCTCTTCTGAAAGCTATCTTGTAATCGACAAAATTATTAACGCCGCTAAAAGCACAGGTGCAGATGCGATACATCCGGGGTATGGGTTTTTAAGTGAAAATGCCGGTTTTGCTGAGAGGTGTAAAAAAGAGGGAATTATTTTTATAGGACCCAATCCCCATGCAATCGAAGTCATGGGCGATAAGACCAAAGCCAGGGAATTGATGGCTAAAGCCGGAGTACCATATCCGCCTGGAACTGAGTCTGCCATGAAGGATATCTCAAAAGCGAAAATTGTTGCTGAGGAAATCGGTTATCCTGTATTGATAAAAGCAGCTGCCGGTGGCGGTGGTAAAGGGATGAGAATAGTTGAAGATCCCGCTGATTTTGAAAAAAGTGTTAAGGCTGCAAAATCAGAAGCAAATAATGCGTTTGGTGATGACAGGGTTTACATAGAGAAGTATTTAGAAGAACCACGCCATATTGAATTTCAAATTATGGCGGATCAACATGGAAACGTCATTCATCTTTTTGACAGAGAGTGCTCGATACAGCGAAGACATCAGAAGGTAATTGAGGAGGCTCCGGCTTCTGTGCTTACTCCGGAACTTCGTGAGAAGATGGGGAAAGCGGCAGTTGAAGCAGCAAAATCCTGTGACTATGTTGGGGCAGGAACCATTGAATTTTTAATTGATAAGCATCTCAACTTCTACTTTCTCGAAATGAATACAAGATTGCAGGTAGAGCATCCTGTAACGGAATTAATAACCGGCTTAGATCTTGTTGATCTTCAGATTAAAGTGGCTAATGGCGAAAAACTACCATTTAAACAGGAAGATATATCGATTAATGGTCATGCCATTGAGTGCAGGGTGTACGCAGAAGATCCTGAAGACAATTTCTTACCAAGCACCGGTAGACTTGATCGCCATAGAATTCCATCAGGACCGGGAGTTCGCGTTGATTCCGGAGTAGAAGAGGGTTCAGATATTTCCATCAACTACGACCCGATGGTTTCAAAACTCTGTACTCACGCCAAAGACAGAAAACAGGCTATTCAGAAGATGCTCAGAGCCCTGGATGAATATGAAGTGAGCGGTGTTAAGACCACCATCCCTTTCTGCAAATTCACACTTCAGCATGAAAACTTTGTTACTGGGAGCTACGACACCCATTTTGTTAAAGATCATTACTCACCAAAATCGTTGTATGATGAGGAACAATTGGAAGTGTTAGCCGTTGTATCTTCATTATTAAAAATAAAACAAACCAGTCCTGCTAAAACATTGGTAGAAGAGAACGAATCTACCGCTAATTGGTGGGCTAACAGACGTTGATTGTTCGTGGATTCAAATCATAAGCTTTTTAAACAGCTCGAAAAACTTCTTACCGAACAGCGAAACCCCAAGAGCAATAACATTGATACGGCTGACTCCAGGTCAATTGTTGAGATAATCAACAATGAAGACAAACTGGTCGCATTTGAAGTCGAAAAAAAGCTTGATGTTATAGCATCGGCTATTGATGAGATTGTAGATCGGTTAAAGAGAGGTGGCAGGTTGCTCTATTTTGGTGCAGGTACAAGCGGAAGGCTCGGTGTTCTGGATGCTTCAGAGTGTCCGCCCACTTTTGGTACTGATCCAAATACCGTACAGGGATTTATTGCCGGTGGTGAACGTGCCATGTTTGTTGCCCAGGAGGGCGCAGAGGACAAGGAAGAAAATGGAGCAAACGTTGTATCAGATCAAAAAGTAGATGAGAATGATATCGTAGTTGGTCTCGCCGCAAGCGGAAGAACACCTTATGTACACGGTGCTATAAAAAAAGCCCGCGAAATAGGAGCGTTAACGTTATTGGTTACTACGGTATCAGGTGATCAGGTTGAACTGGAAGTAGATCATCTGATTGATGTTCACGTAGGACCCGAAGTAATTATGGGAAGCACACGAATGAAGAGCGCTACTGTTCAAAAGATGGTACTGAATATGCTCACTACCGGTGCTATGATTCGATTGGGTAAGGTGTATGAAAATGTCATGGTTGACCTTCAGCTCACGAATAAAAAGCTTGAAGAAAGAGCAAAAAGGATTGTGATGATGTTTACAGGGTCGGATTACACCGAAGCAGAGGAAGCATTGGAAAAGGCTGACTATCATGTTAAAACAGCGTTGGTCATGGCACTGGCGAGTGTAGATAAAGACACGGCACTGAACGCATTAAAAGAGAATAACGGTTTCATAAGAAACGCTCTCAAATCGTTTTAATCACTATCTTCAACTGTTATCTGAAATATTGATATCAGAAATTTCCCTTAAGAATCTCTCTAAAAAATTACGGGCTCTAAAAAGTTGTCTACTCAAAAAAATCATAATCATCACTCTGAAACTATTTACAGGCACAGGTATCTGCTTTCTGTGATAGTT
>SKGY01000101.1 GCA_007117235.1 Balneolaceae bacterium | reverse complement strand
TTAGGCTTTCTTGGCGGTGCAGAACTGGAAGTAAACCGAACACCAATCAGCGGATTTGAATTCTCAATAGACGGATATTCTAGCGGATTTGATTTAAACTCTGAATTACAGGATATAGATGGTACGGCGAGTGAATGGGGGATAAACAGCAAGGGTGAGTACTCAAGGCTGGGGAATAATGTTCAGGAAGTACACCGGGTCCGTTTTACGAACTCAACCGGTTCAACTAATTTGATCGGTTTGACTGATCAGTCATGGTCTGTTTCAAATTTATCGGCACATTATGAGCGTCTGTTTGATTATCGGACAGATGTGAAAGCAGAATTGGGGGTTTCGGGGGTAACCGATGCACTAAACGATTTCAGGGTGTATGCCTCACCCAGATTTTCATTCGCTCACACTCTAATACCCGGGCTAGATTTAAGATTGAGAATTATGGGTAAGCCCACTCACACTACATATAGAGAGTTACAGTACGAAAATCCATTTCTTGATTTAACAGTACCATTACAACATCAGTATGAATGGAGAGGTTCAGCAGAAATAGAAACTGAGCCGTTCAGGGGCACAAAATTGATGGCCGGGGCATCATATCAGAATATTAAGAACTATATATACTACACCCGAAATTCAAACCAGATAACAGGAACCGATTTTACGGAGGGATATTTCAGGCCGGAATATGACAGAGCAAACATATTTAAGGTTTATGGCGGCTTTACTCAGGATTTAACACCAAACGTTCTTTGGGTTAAAGCTGACGGTTATTGGCAGATACCAAGAATATCAGGGAATCAAAAAATACCCTTTATCGAAAGCTATAGCATCAAAAGTTCCGTTTCATATAGGCCATTTAAACAACTTATTTTAGAGGGATGGGGCGAATTTATTGGCGGTAGAGAGGGCTCTTTCGGTAATAGTCTATCTTCTTTTATTTTACTTGGTAGCAGATTTGAGATTTCTTTATCCTCAAAGATGGGAGTGTATGGTAAACTTATTAACTTAACAGGCGAAGAATTTGAACTTTGGCAAGGATATCCAGAAAGAGGATTCCAGGGTTTTGTCGGGGTTACATACTTATTCTAATTATGAAATCTACATTTATAAAGGCTTTTAAAGAGGTGCTACGAGAGCAAATCCTTAACAAGAATAGGGTTGATATAGAAGGTTTGGGAGCCTTCGAAATTACACATCGTAAGCAGCATCAAAAAAAATACGAAAATGGCCGTGTTGTGATGGTACCCCCTGCGGATGTCGTGGAATTTAAATCAAAAGTAAGGAGCTCCAAATGAAAATTGATAAAGAAAAATTAATTGAGCTTTTGGTTGATAAAACGGGAATGGATCAGCCATCTGTTGAAGAGCAGCTAGATCAACTTATAAAGCGAATAATTGATGCAGCTGAAAGAGGAAAAGCACTTGAAATTAAAGAGTTTGGGCTTTTTTACTTTGATTCAGACGGAGATCTGAAATTCGATCCTTCGGATGAGTTAAGCACCGAAATTAATTTTAAGTATGCCGGAATGGAACCGGTCGAAATCAAATCAGCTCGCGACTCTGCTCCGGTTGAGGAAGAGCCTGCTAAACCTAGTGAAAAACCTTTTGAACAAGAACCTGAATTAACTGAACCGTCAGAAGAAGAGTCTAATCCACCAATTGATGAAGAGACTAAAAAGGAACTTGATGAAATTTTTGGTCTGGATGACAGCAGTACCAAAAGCAGCGACTCTGAAAATGATTTTGACGAATATGAGGAACCGCCAAGTGATGAGCCAATAATTTCGAAGCCTCATAAAGTAGATCGTGACATTGATCCATTCTCAGGATTATTGGGTGATGCTTCAAGTAAAATTGATAAAAAACCCGAAGAACTACCTGATGAAAAAGACATTGGTCTTCCAATATTTGGCATGGATGACACAGAGTCTGAAACGGAGTCAGATATATTTGCAGAAAGTGAACCGGAACCAGAAATTAAGAAATCTGAACCTGTTAAGCCGGCAGCAAGTGTCAAAAAAACTGAAAAGCCCCAAACATCAAAAGACCCAATCACAGTTGTGATGAGTGTTGTATTGGTATTTGTACTGGTTGCCGCAGGATTTTTTATGATTCCTATACTATTCCAGCAGTCTGATGAGCGCGAAGTAGAACTAACGGCTGAACAACCTATTGCTACAGACATAACAGAAACTTTAACCCCTGTGGAACCTCAGGAAGAAGTTGAAGTAACACAAGATGAAGTGAACGATGAGATTGAGCCGGAACCAGAAATTGTACCGGATCAATCAACTTATGGACTGACAGGTGCTCTTGTAGATGCCGCCAATGATGGGTTTTCAATTGTGCTCTTCTCATTTGCTAACGAGGAGCGTGCACGCGCTCAGGCAACTGAGTTGGCCGAAAGGGATTATCGAGTTCTGGTAAGCCCTCGAACTGTAAACCAAAATACAACTTGGCGCGTTAGTGTCGGTCAGTTCCCGTCAATTTCAGATGCACAAGCAGCTGCAACAGATTTACCATCACCCTACAATTCGAACAACTTTATTCAACGTATTCAGACTAACTAAATCTAAATGACTATTATCTCTCCGCTATTACTTCAAGCTGAAGCAGACGCAGATACATTGGCTGCTATGCTTCAAGACGACTCCTCTATGTCTTTCTATGAGATTTTATCTCAGGGTGGATTATTGATGATCCCGCTGTTTATCCTTTCAATTCTTGCTATTTATGTAATTGCAGAACGATGGAGAACGTTAAATAACTCGAAGATGGACATTAACAACATGCTCAATAATATTGAGACGCTGTTAAAATCGGGTAGCCAACAACGTGCCATTCAGTACTGTGAAGAATTTGACAAGCCACTTGCCAGAATTTTAAAAGCAGGTATTCGTCGCTTGGGCAGACCAATTGGTGATATAGAACAAGCCATTCAAAATGCCGGCAAAAAAGAGATCTACAGTCTCGAAACAAGAATGAACTGGCTGGCTACAATTGCGGGTGTTGCTCCGCTTATTGGTTTCACCGGTACGGTAACCGGTATGATTAGAGCCTTTATGGATATTCAATCTCTGCAGGGTAATGTAAATCCAAGTGTATTGGCCGGTGGTATCTGGGAAGCGTTAATTACCACGGCTGCCGGTTTGATTGTAGGAATTATCGCATATGGATTTTATAACTTCCTGATCGGTAAAATTAATCGGATGGTTTTCGAGCTTGAAAATGCATCTGCTGATTTTATAGACCTTCTACAGGCACCCTCTAAAAAACGAGAGGAGTAAAAGATGAATTTTAGGAAAGACAGCTTAAAATTGGAGCCGTTGACGATGTTTTCACAATCATCGCTTACGGACATTATTTTGCTGTTATTGATATTCTTTCTGTTGACTTCGTCCTTCGTAACCAATTTTGGTATTCGTGTCAATGTGCCTCAGGCAGAATCTAGCGTTACAACTCAAGCGCAACAAATATCTGTGGCGATTACAGCAGCAGGTGACTTCTTTGTGAATGGAGAACAGGTGGCTCGTGGAGGGTTATCAGCTTCAATTAGAAGTGCGTATCAGAATAATCAAAATGCCACGTTAGTAGTACGTGCCGACCGTGATGCTAAAATAGATGATGCTGTACAGGTAATGAATATTGGTCAGGCACTTAACCTGAACATTGTCATGGCAACAGAACGTAATTAATCTCATGTTAAAGTGGTTTAAAGCAAAATTCGATAAAGAAGATCGCTTCGGTTTAACCGTTACGGGAGGAATTCATCTAGTTTTGCTTATCATTGCTCTCTTATACAATATCAGCTTTGATATTGACAACAGGCCCGCTTACATCGAGGTAACTCTTGGTGAATTCAGGAGCGGTACTATTGCTCAACAAGCAGAGGTTCAAAGAGAGCAGGTTGCAACCCGGCCCAACCCGGCTGAAACTCAACCTGACAATCCTAATCCTGATATAGTACAGCCCGCTGAAGTGCCGCAAACTCCCGAAGATGAGACCACAAAACCTGTTGATCTGCCCGATCAGCTTGAAGAAGTGATTAGCGACGATGTTGTTGAAACTCCCGAAACAGATATTATCGATCCGCGAAATGTGGAAGTCACAGAAGATGTAATTGAAGAAGAAGTTCCTCCTCAAACTATTGAAGCAGAACAGATTCAGGAGGGTGTAACTGAAAGCGGTGACGTGCGGGGTACTCGAGGAGATGTTGATGTTGACCAGGGCACGGGAAATAATCCAGACCGTTCAGCACCATATGATTTGCAGTGGGAAGGTGATTTAGAAAGATCACCAATGGTACAGCCGTTACCGGGTAATCAAACAAATGAAGAAGCTACGATTACGATCCGTTTTGAGGTTAATCCTGATGGGTCGCTTGGGCGTGTAATACCACTGCGAAAAATGAACCCTGAACTTGAGAGAGAAGTAATGAGAACACTACGTAGCTGGCGATTTTCTCGCTTGCCGTCAGGAGTTCCTCAGGAAGCACAATGGGGAACCATCACGTTTAGGTTTGTTCTTGATTAGTGATCTACAGAAACAACTTCATAGATTAATTTACCGTTCTGAGCTGATACTGTTTAGGAGTTAGACCAGTTTGATCTTTGAATAACTTTATGAAGTGACTGAGACTTGAAAAGCCCAATTCATAACTTACGTCAGTTACATTCATCTTTTTTTTCCTGAGAAGGTAGCTAGCCCTTTTTACTCGCTCATTGTTAATATATTCGATCGGACTTATCCCAAACTCATTTTTGAAGTATCGGTAAAATGATGCTTTGCTCATGCATGCAACAGAAGAGAGCTTTTGGACAGATATTGATCTGTCCAAATGTTTATGGATGTATTCAATAGCTGCTGCAATGCCGTTTCTTGTAACATGATTGCGATAATTCTTCAAAAGCAGACTTCTTGACTCGGTTTGCAACATATGTACGATGAGTTCAGAAGTATTTAACTCAACTAAAAGATCTTTTTGGCTGTGATCTTCAGTAAATAGATGAAATAACTTCTCGATAAGCAGGTCAACCGAACCTGTATTTTTAAAATGAACAGATTGAGTTGAATCATACTCCCATTCCCCTGAAGTTTTACTTTTAGGAATCAGGTCATTCATTCGGGCTACAACACTATTTACCCTATTAAGAGGTAATTCAACAGTGATGCATTTGGTAGGTTGATTCATTTTTGCATCGGGGAAGTCAATGTAGATTGTTTGATCCGGCGGTAGCACCAAAGATTCACTCGGTATAAAATCAAAAGGCGTCTCATCACCTGAGTGGATAATTTTTTTACCGGAAATCATTCCGCAATACATGGGACTTGTAGCATGAAGTTCCACGCGATTGGCTTCCTCATACGTATCATAAATCGAAAAAACGGCGTCTTTTCCACCGTAACTTGTTCGGTTTTCTACGAGCTTTTGAGGAATTGCATGATGTGAATGTAATGAACTGTTCATAGTGATCTATAAAAAATGGAATCCGTTTAAGCTATTAAACAGACGATAAATCATTATAGATAACGGGTGTTATAAAACCAAATTGAGAAGATAGAGCAACTTTTTGAGAATATTAATCGAGATTGGAAGCGCTTTTATATTCATGTTAAATGTACAATCTAAATTAATGTATGGAGTCCAACATGTTACATGAACGTCCAAAGTTTAAAGAGAAGTACGATAATTACATCGGTGGTAAATTTGTACCACCCGTTGGTGGAGAATATTTTGATAATATCTCACCGGTAGATGGAAAACCGTTCACGAAAGCCGCTCGCTCAAATGAAAAAGATATTGAGCTTGCTCTGGATGCAGCTCATAAAGCAGCACCTGAGTGGAATGCATCATCAGCCGCTGAACGAGCTTCTGTTCTAAATAAAATGGCAGATATTATTGAAGATAATCTTGAATATCTCGCTAGAGCAGAAACAATTGATAACGGCAAACCAATTCGTGAAACGTTAAATGCTGACTTACCTCTTGTAGTAGATCATTACAGATATTTTGCGGCTGCAATCAGAACTCAAGAGGGTGGAATTTCGGAACATGACAGCCACACCGTCAGTATAAATTTACCTGAACCACTTGGCGTTGTTGGCCAGATTATTCCATGGAACTTTCCCCTACTTATGGCCGCGTGGAAAATAGCTCCTGCACTGGCAGCTGGAAATTGTACAGTTGTAAAACCTGCCGAGCAAACGCCTACAAGTATTATGATGATGATGGAGCTAATAGGTGATGTGATACCACCGGGTGTTTTAAATATCGTGAATGGATTTGGGCCCGAAGCAGGTCAGCCATTAGCTACCAACGAGCGAATTGCGAAAATTGCCTTTACCGGAGAAACAACTACCGGACGATTAATTATGCAGTTCGCATCAGAAAATATCATACCTGTTACTCTCGAATTGGGTGGAAAAAGTCCAAATGTATTCTTTGAAAGCGTTATGGATGCTGATGATGAATACTTTGATAAGGTTCTTGAGGGAGCTGCACTTTTTGCACTAAATCAGGGTGAAGTGTGTACATGCCCGTCAAGAATTTTGGTTCAGGAATCTATCGCAGATGCATTTACTGAACGCGTAATTGACCGGGTGAAGAAAATAAAAATGGGTCATCCGTTAGATACAGAGACGATGGTGGGTGCTCAAGCTTCCAATGATCAATTTGAGAAAATCTTGAATTATTTTGAAGTTGGACGCGAAGAGGGAGCTAAAGTGTTAGTGGGCGGAGGCAGAGCTGATGTAGGAGCCGGAAATGGAATTGCGAATGGTTACTACGTGCAGCCGACCATTTTTACCGGAAATAACTCAATGAGAGTTTTTCAAGAGGAAATTTTTGGACCCGTTACATCTCTAACAACATTCAAAGATGTTGATGAAGCAATTGAAATCGCAAATGATACGTTGTACGGACTTGGAGCCGGTGTATGGACTCGAGACGCGCATCAACTCTATCAGGTGCCAAGAGCAATTAAAGCAGGACGTGTTTGGGTGAATTGCTATCATGCTTATCCGGCTCACGCTGCATTTGGAGGCTATAAAAAGTCAGGTTTTGGCCGTGAGAATCATAAAATGATGCTTGATCACTATCAGCAAACAAAAAACATGCTGATATCATATGATAAAAAAGCACTTGGCTTTTTCTAAAACTAATCAATTCCTAAGACCTCCGGTTATTGTAACCGGAGGCTTTTTTAAATGTTCAGGATATCTGAACCCAGTAGTTATAACAGCTAAAAGCACTTCATCATAATGGTTAAACGAGTTTTAATTACAGAAGAAGCAAAAAAAGTAATGGATCAATTGCGGGAGAAACATGGTGAACTGATGTTTCATCAAAGTGGTGGATGTTGTGATGGTTCATCGCCAATGTGTTACAAAGAGGGACAATTCAGAATTGGGAAAAGTGATGTAAAACTAGGAGAGGTATACGGAGCGCCTTTTTATATGGCCAAAGATCAGTTTAAATACTGGCAACATATGCAGCTTACTCTCGATGTTAAAGAGGGAAGAGGATCAAGCTTTTCAATAGAAATTCCTTTGGGGCTTCGTTTTTTGATTAAATCAAAAATGTTTACAGATGAACAGCGGGCAAATTTAGAACCCATAGAATAGATCATTTCTTCAAATCAGCCCTAATAAAGAAGAAATTCCACCATCTGAATCGCCATTGGTTTTGTTCAACAATTGAAAAGTCATGGTCATCTAACAATATTTTCATCTCGTTCAGAGATCGGACATTTATATTTTCCGGTGATAACCAATCGATCAATTTGATTGCAATTCTAAACGCTCCAACTCTGTCCCAATCTTGCACCCAAAGAGTGCCGTCCGGCTTCAGAACTTTTTTTAGTTGCTTCATGGCTTTCTCCTGATCAGCATAGTAGTGAAATGAATTAAGGCAGATAATGTGATCGAAAGTATTTTCAGGGAAGTTTAACTTCTCAGCGAAAAAGCCGGCAAACTCAATATTATTATGAGTCTTAAGACGCTTTTCTGCCACCTCCAGCATTTTAGTTGATGGATCATTAAGCACCAACTGATCAAAAGGCCCAAATTTTAGGATCAACTCTTCAGCTAAAAGCCCTGTGCCGGCGCTTACGTCAAGAACTGATGAGTGTTGAGACAGATCGATTTTTGAAAGCAGATGATCGTGAGTGTTTTTCAGATAGGCATTGTACAAACGATCATATTTGCCTGAAAGCTTGTCGTAGTAGGCTACAGTTTTTTGAGCTCTTTTTTCGATGAGTATTTACCAAAGATTATTGTAGTTACAAACGAGCCGGAATTTCGATTGTGATATCTTCAGAGTTGGCAAAATTTAGGGTCAATTCAAAAGTATCCCCGTCAGACAAGGTTCTTGTTAACTGTATCAGCATCACATGCAAACCTCCCTGTTGTAGCCTTACAGTTGATTGGGCAGGAATTTCTAGTTGAGGAACTTCGCGCATACCCATCATATCGCCCTCCATCTGATATGACTCATGAATTTCCACGAGTTGAGCAACATCAGATTGAACACCAATTAATGTATCAGGTTCGTCTTCGAAGTTTGTAATCAAAAAATAGGTCGCACTCATTCTGCCTTCTGTTGCCGGCCTGGCCCATGTGCCCTCAATGTGAATTCCTTCGCCGGTAATTAAAGCACTCTCGTCTGTACGATCGGATTGACCCGTGCATGATGATATAATAAGTGCGCAAAAAACTAGTAAATAAAGAGGATTTTTCATGAACGCAGTTTTTCTAAATCTTCAATAATAATTGATACAGGAGTCATGCTGCCACCGTAATCGAAGATCAATTTAGAATTTTGATCAATGAGTAAAACTTTATCAGAGTGATTCAGGAAGTAAGCTCGATCACCATTTTCTAAATCCCGGGAAAAAGATTCCTGAGTTCGGACACTAACACGCTGCATAAATTGATCAATTACGTCTGCTGATCCTGTTAAAAATTGAAAGGGTTCCCTGTCCATATCAAACGCAGCTGCATAATTTTTTAGAACTTCGGGAGTGTCTCTTTCAGGGTCAAACGTAACCAAAACAAACTGAACGTCTGAAGGGTTATCTAACTCTTTGTATACATTACCTACATTTGCAGTGATAAACGAACAGATATCGGGGCAGTGAGTGTAGATGAAGCCCATAACTACAGGCGAGCCTTCAAAATCGTCAGGGAATATTACGGTTTCTCCATTTTGATCAGTTAGCTCAAATCGAACATCACCGTAATCATCAAGCGCAGGCTCGCTGCAGTTTGAAAGTGAGATCGCCATCAAAAACATTAGTAGAAGTGTGATAGAATTTTTCATCAATAATAACACCGGGTTAATTATCTGTATAAAGAGAAATTTACTTTATGCTTGTGAACAAATCATGAAGCAGTTTTTCAGTTGGAGTCGATATAATTTTCAAATTCTTCGATCATCAAACGCATAAAAGTTTCAGCTGATTTGGATGCAAATTCATCGAGCATATTTCCACTCATTTCATCTGAAACCTCAAATGTAACTCCATCAATCCCAAACGTTCTGAAGCTCCAGTTTTTTGCAATTGGAGAGACTACGTCAAACGGCTGAACAAGCAGTTCTGTATCGGGCAGGGCTTGCTGTATACTTTCCGCCCAGCGATAGGCAAAGAGGTGTGGAAACGTGTCGATATTCCGACTAATTGGGTAGAATATAGTTCTTCCAGTAGAGTGAAAGTCAATTGAATAAAATGGTTTCCTGTCAGAGCGTAGCTGAATTTTCAGAACAGCATTACGAACAGCAGCAGTTTCGGGCTGATTAAAAAATAGCCAATCACGATTAAGATCTACTCCGGCAGCGTTGGTTCTCCAATGTCCGCCATCAGCACCATCCGGGTTCATCAAAGGGAATGCCCATACGTCAAAATACTTCCTGAACTGAATGGCAAGATCAGTATCAGCGGTGAGAGTTTCTATAAACTTCAAACCAACTAAAAAGCCTGGTATTTCGGGTGGATGTTGTCGGCCGTATATAAATATAACGCCTTTAAGAGGCTCATCTAAATGCTCAGAAATTTTAATCTGGTTAATTGAGCGCCCTAAATGAGAGGTGCCAATGACCTGTGACTGAATAAATGGCAGACTCATCAGATCTTCTTTCCACATCCGAAAATCTCTTGTGGTAAATACTTCCTGTGCAGAGATCCAAAGCGGATCATTCTCTGTAGTGAGATGTAGAATTCCATTGCCTGTTTCTAAGTCAACTCGATAATTAGATGAGTCAATGTTTGCCCAGCTTAAACCGTCATCGAAACTCTTTTTTGGTAAATATCGCTGTCTGCCATCCGTATACTCTAATTCAACGGTTACACTACGTGTCTCATTACTCCATATACGAAAACCATACCAAGGGCTGTTATTAATTGGACTGATCTCCGGATCAATTCTTATTATATAATGAAATTCATCAACCCGAAATACGTCGTTAGCTCGTGCGCCTTCAAACTCATTACTGATCCACACACCGTCACTTAAAAATCCGATGGTTCGTTTCGGTTGTTCCTGTATATCTCTGTCTTGAGTATCGGTGACACCTTCAGGGTCGTATGAATATCCGCTGAACGTTTCAGAAGATTTGCAGCTCTGAATAAACAAGATGAGCGCCATGAAAATTATAGTCGGCGTTATTCTGTTTGTAAACATGTATATGAAGCGATTGAGGATTTAAATCTGTGTATGGAATGCGGTTTTAGCAAATGGGAAATACTGTTATTATCTAATTGACGTAAACTTAAGCAAAAGATTGCTAATCAAACGAAAGCAATACATAAAATTGATATACCGTGTATCACACTTATTAGTGGTGATGTTCATGATTTTTCCAGCTTACTCACAAGCTCAGGAAGAATCCAGAGAGCCGGTTGTGTGGAAAATTAATTTCGAAGGTAATGAGAGCTACAGGGGTATGGTACTAAGGGAGTTGATAGCGACTCAAAATCCTAATCCTATTCAAAAGCTATTCAGGAGAGTGTCTGATTACGGATTCAATGAGATGGATTTGAGGCGAGACAGAATTCGACTCATGAGATATTACGAAAGGAGGGGATTTATAAATGTTGAGATAGATTATGAGGTAGTCGATCGTAAAAAAGAGTGGCAAAAGGAAGTGAATTTCATAATTCGTGAAGGCAACCCGGTACGAATTGAATCATCAGAAGTAGTAATAGATTCTGACCCGGAAACAATTGAGGCGTTGGAGGAGGCGCAAAGTTTTAATAGAGCTGTAGAGCGACATGAATTCAGGGTTGGTCAAAGATATCAATCACTGCGAACAGCTGATGTAGAAGGACGCTTCTTACAAGTAGTTGAAAATGAGGGTTATGCATGGCCCAAAGTAATGGTCGAAGTAGATATTGATTCAGTAACATTGGGCGCCTCAGTGGTGGTTACAATAATCCCTAATGAGAAGACATATTTTGAAAATATTGTGGTTGAAGGTGATCTCAGTGTCCCTGAAAGGATTTTGTTAAGGGAGACAAACATAAGGCCGGGAGAACCATATAGCAGGGATAAAATGCAGGAATCTCAGCGCCAAATTTTTAATCATCATCTGTTTAGATTCGCCACAATTACATTGCCAGAACAGCCTAGAGACAGTACACTTGACGTATTGATCAGGGTGCGTGAACACCCAAAACGTACGGTTCAGGCATCAATTGGCTTTGGGCGCGAAGAACTATTGAGAGGTAGTTTGGGATGGCAAAACCGAAATATTAATGGTAATGGCCACCGGCTTGGGTTTAATGCGAGAGCCTCATTTATTGAGCAGAGGGTAAGTACAGACTACTTGATTCCATACGTTTTTAACCCAAGAAGCAGCAATATTACAAGTGTATTTGGAGTTCATAAATTGGAACCGGCGTTTGAATTATTTCAGTCTGGTTTCAATAATAGTCTGATCTACCAGATAAACAGATCATCTACAGCTTCTGCAACATATGAGTTTTCAATTAACGAAGAGCTGTCCAGAGATCCTGATGTTTCACTGCCTGACACGGTTCTTAACTATAATGTGTCTTCGCTCTCTTTTTCCGGATACT
>SKGY01000122.1 GCA_007117235.1 Balneolaceae bacterium | reverse complement strand
TTTTATAGCTGAATTTTGAACAATCCAATAAAAGTTTATGTACGTATTAAAGTCATGAAGACCTACTTACTTAACCATGAATAAATTTTGAATAACAAAATGTCTGAAAAATCAACTAAATCATTTAGCCGGAAAGATTTTTTAAAAACGGCGGGCTCCGGAGTTATCCTCGCATACTTCGGTATAAGCTTAACAAGCTGTAGCGGAAATGTAACAGATGCATCTTCATCAACTAATGTTGATACCTCTGATCCTAATTCTCCAATCACAATTAATGGAGACGTGATCACAGTTGACCTTAGCAGATCAGAGCTTGAAGATCTAAACGAATCGGGAGGTTGGTTATTAATTCGGGATGCTCAGACACTTCTCGTAAATATTGACGGGACATTTTTCCGCGCCTTTACCAGTGTTTGCACGCATGCTAACTGCAGTGTGAATTGGCAATTTGATGGCAGCAATTTTATCTGCACATGTCATAATTCCAAGTTTGACACATCAGGAGCTGTTACGCAGGGCCCGGCAACAAGAGATTTAGAAGAATTCACAGTAGAGCGGGAAGGCAATACTTTAACAATAACTAAATAAAAAATAGGATGAATTTGATTCACAAAGGTCTAAAAATAACCGCGCTATTACTTTTAATTGTTTTCACGGCTAAGCCAGCTGCATCACAGGTTTATGTTGCCGATGACGGTTATGTAGAATTTGTATCAAGTGCACCTCTCCTGGAATTTAAAGGAACAAGCAACAATCTAACCGGAATGATAGATCTTGATGAAAATCTCGTGGATTTTTACATCGACTTGAATACTCTCGACACGGGTATAAATCTTAGAAACCGACATATGAGAGAGAGCTATTTAGAGACAGAGAAATATCCATTTGCAGAATTTACCGGTTCAATGATATCAGAGTTCGATGTTGAAAATATGAATGCACAAGATGTATCAGTTCAAGGCACATTTACTATTCACGGAGTTGAGAAGGATATGGAAATTAGCGGTACACTTAGAAAAGTAAATGAAGGACTTCAACTCGATGCAAACTGGTCAGTACTTTTGGATGACCATGATATTAGACGTCCAAGAGTTGTATTCTATGAACTCGCTGATGAACAGATTGTAAATATTTCGATACTGCTAAAGACAGATTAAATGATGAAAACTAATAAAAACTCCCTCATGACTATTAAATCGATAACGGCTGCGCTCCTTATACTTATAATCTTTCCGTCAATAGCTGATGCTCAGCTTCAGCGAGAGCGTGTAACGCAAGATGGTCCGGTTGAGCTTACATTCATGGCTCCCAAGAATATAAACCTCTACACAACGGAGTCACTTTCAAAAGGTGAATTGCACTACTCCATAATGCACACATTCGGAGAGGTTAACCAGGGACCAAGAAATTTATGGGGTATTGATGGCGGCGCTAATGTACGATTTAGCTTTGAGTATGGTTTTGGAGATAGATACTCTATTGGAATTGGTCGTTCCAGCCTTGATAAAATCGTCGATATGCACTCCAAAATTTCACTTATCAAGCAGAACAGATCAGGGAGTGTTCCGGTTTCTATATCAGTGATACCTACTGTTGGGATAAATACAACGAGTCCTGACTTCCTTCCCGATAACTACAGTTTTTCTGATCGAATAAACAGTGGTGTTTCAGTTCCAATTTCTAGAAAGTTCAGTGATGAGTTTAGTCTGCAGATTTCTCCAATCTTTGTGAGGTTTAACCGCGTTGGACCGGAAATTGATGTTGTTGATCCAACAGTTAATAACTGGTACACGGTTGGTATAAGCAGCCGATATAAAATAAGGCCGCAAACTGCGATTGCCCTACAATATTTACCACCACTAACCGATGCTGATAATTTAAAGAGTAATCTCGCAATTGGCATTGATATTGAAACAGGCGGGCACGTTTTTCAAATGTTTTTTACGACGTCAAGAGCTCTCAATGATCAATATCTGGTTGCCGGCAGAAACGGTGATTTTTTTGATCGTGAGTTTAGGTTTGGCTTTAACATCAATCGGCTGTTTAGATTGCGTTAAAACACATTTTTAAAATCTCAAAGAAATAAATCACATTCTAAGGTTAGCGATTTTTCTTAGACACGCTTCATAAATTCTATGCTACGCCTATACTATCCGAATGAAGAAGGCTTCTTAATGATCTCATTCTTTTTTAGGAAATCGACTAAATGCGCTGTTTTAGAGGGATGTTTATCTTACTTATTTTATTGAGAATAAGTGCAGCGTTTTTATTTTATTGTTAGGGAAGGAGAAAGCAATAAATAAAGTCAATGCGATGAATAAGTTTTTAATAACAGTTTGGGCAGGGTTATTGTTTTTTTGCACATCAGTTCACGCCCAGGAAAAAAGCCTTGAAGTAGAATACCTGTTTACAGTGGGTGAAAACCTTGAATTTGGTGAACCGGGATATTTATATAATCCGGTTAGGGTAACTACTGACAGCAACGGTAATATTTTAGTGGCAGATCACAGGGGAAGAGCAATCCACAAGTATACACATGATGGAGAATATCTTCAGAGCGTTGGCGGCTCTGGGAGAGGTCCCGGTGAATTTAGCAGGATTACGGAAATAGCCGTTGATGAAAGTGATAATTTATTGGTACTAGACCGGTTTCAGTTTAAAGTGGCAAAATTTAATATGGAAACAGGTTCTGTTGAGGAGTTTATCTACGAAGACATGCCTGATATGACAACCATGACGCTGGCGCCTCTCAAAAGCGATAAACTTGCAACAATCTATGTCGGTACAGGTGTGCCGGGCAGTACAGACGTGAATACAAACGCAATAAGAGTTTATGAATTCGGTAAGGAGGAAAGCATTTCATCTCACTTTCAAATATTTAAATACCAGTTTGACAACAAGATCCCAATTGAAGAGAATATGGGCAGGGCAATAGGGCATAAACTCACTCCTGTGAATGGTAATAGGGTTGTTGCAGGCCACTTAGTTTATAAAGGCAAACTTTTTTTAATTGATACTGATTCAGGTGAGGTAAATGTGGCTGAAAACCCAAATATTGAAGCTCCGTACTATGTTGAGTATGATGTTGATTCGATCTCTGAATTGGAGGGTATAAAGGAAATTGTAAGCTCATCAGGGAGAGGTGCTAGCTTCAGATATCAAATATTGTACTACTCGATGTTATTGGATGCCAATAAAAATTATGTCTACCATCTATATCGACAAAATGAGAAAGAGGCAGAAACCATTGGAGATTACATTGAAATCTTCTCTCATGATGGTACTTACATT
>SKGY01000086.1 GCA_007117235.1 Balneolaceae bacterium | reverse complement strand
GTCAGTTGATCAGTGTTTCAGTAAAACAGTGTGTCATGATTCAGACCGGGTATTAATGTATACAGACTTTATGATTTTCAAGGCTCAAAAAACCAATTGACAGTTTTAACTGAAAAGGAATTAAAAATTTACTTGGCATATATCAGAAAATTAATGCGAACTATTTATTTACTGAATCACTGCTGCCACTGACACACTGATCAACAGGCATACTGTTAACCTGATTCACTGTTCAATCTTGCTGTAAATCCAGTTACAGGCGGCCTGCCAATCACGTTTTACGGTTGCCGGAGAAATATTGAGGGCAAAAGCTGTATCCTCCACAGTCATTCCACCGAAAAATCGGCATTCAAAAACTTTACACTGCCGTTCATCTCTTTTTTCAAGCATGCTCAAAAGTTCATCTATAAAAAGTAGTTCATCTGCTGTTTGCTGATCAGCAATCAGTTCTAACTCATCAGCTGAAATCACTTCAGAGTTACTGCCCCGTTTTTGTGCCGATTTTTTTTCAGCATAATTGATTAAAATCTGCCGCATCGCTTTTGACGCAATTGCCAGGAAATGTTTTCTATTCTCAATTCTTTCAGGCTGATGCTTCCACATTTTCAGATAGGTTTCATTGATCAGGGCAACGGTATTCATTGTTTCAAATCCGTTCCAGCGGCCCCGCTGACGTTTTGCCACTCCATGCAATTCATCATAAATCAATTCAAATAATTGATTTAAAGCATGGCTGTTACCATCTGAGTATTCCTGAATTAATCGTGTGGGTGTATGCATCATACTAAGTTACTGTGTCCTAATTGGATACATTAATAATCACAGCTAATTAAAACAACAGACATTCTGTTATTTGCAAAAAATATTTTCCGGTTATGAGCTCTGATAATCTGTTTGTCTGTATCTGTAATAAAGATGTTTCCTTTTTTAACCTGACTCATTTTTATGAAAAAAACAGTTTACTACACATCAATAGCTCTTGGCATTGTACTACTGCTTGTAATTGGCCTTGTTGGTTACATGAAAATATTCCTGCCAAATGTTGGGCCTGCACCGGATATAACGGTTCAGTTAACCGATGAAAAAATTGACCGCGGACGATATCTCGCCAATCATGTAATGTTATGTATGGACTGCCACGCAGTTCGCGATTTCAGTTATTTTGCAGGCCCGCCAAAAACAGAAACACTTGGAGCCGGTGGTGAGAAGTTTAATCGCGAAATGGGGCTTCCCGGTGATTTTACTGCAAAAAATATAACTCCGGCTGCCCTGGGTGACTGGACGGACGGTGAGATTTTCAGGGCGATTACATCAGGTGTATCAAAAGACGGATCGGCCCTGTTTCCGATAATGCCATACCCTCACTACTCCAAACTTGCGGAGGATGATATTTATGCTGTAATCGCCTATCTGCGCTCTATTGAGCCGATAGAAAGTGAACATCCGCCAAGTGAAATCGACTTCCCTGTAAGCCTGTTGATTAACACCATGCCGGTTAAACCGAATCTGCAACCACGTCCATCAGACGATGACCCTATAGAATATGGACGCTATTTGATTACAGCAGCAGCTTGCACCGATTGCCATACACGTCATGAACGCGGGCAATTTGTAGGAGAACCGTATGCGGGCGGAAATGAATTCCTGCTACCGGACGGATCAATTGTTCGATCTGCAAATTTAACTCCTCACGGAACGGGAATCGGCAACTGGACTAAAGAGCAGTTTGTAGCACGTTTCAAGGCTTTTTCGAAAGAACATTATACGAATCGAAAAGTGGAACCCGGCCATTTTCAAACTGTCATGCCATGGCCGATGTACGCTGAAATGGAAGAAAAAGACCTTGAAGCTATCTATGAATACCTGATGAGTTTACCAGCGGCCGAGAACAGGGTTCAGTTATTTACACCTGCCGAATAAGGAAATTTCAGACACAAAGTCTGTCAAACTCAACAATCAATTAACCAAAAGAGATATCAGTATGAATAAGCAAAATAAATTAACAATGGCACTTTTTATCGCCATTTTGTGTACAGCAGGATTCGTAATGTCATGTTCCGACTCTGCTACATCAACCGATTCAATTGATCTGGATGCTTTGATAGAGGAGGTGCGCGCGGCAACTGCAGCATACCACAATGTTGAATCAGCTAAAGCAGCAGGATGGGTTGCAGTAATGTCTCCCTGTGTGGAACACCCCTCAGAAGGAGGGATGGGGTATCACTACGGGCGACCCGGATTTATTGACGGTCGGATTAATCACCTTGAGCCGCAAATTTTACTGTATGAACCATTGCAGGGTGGAGAACTGGCATTTGTTGGCGTAGAATATATCATTCCGTTCGATATTCATCCCGCAGAGGCTGATGCTCCTGAACTTTTCGGACATGAATATCATGCAAACCAGGGACTGGGGATCTGGGCACTTCATGTGTGGACAGAGAAAGAGAACCCGAATGGAATGTTTTTCGACTGGAACCCCAATGTATCGTGCCAGTATGAGCCTGATGTAATGATAGCAGAGGTGAAAGCTGTAACTCAGGATTACCACGATTTTGATGCTGCTGTGGCTGCCGGTTGGGATGCTGCACTCTCTCCTTGTGTGGAACACCCTGAACTTGGCGGGATGGGATACCACTATGGAAGGATGGAGTATATGGACGGAAGAGCCGTACATACTGAACCCCAGGTTTTACTGTATGAACCACTTGAGGATGGTAGCATGGAATTTATTGGTGTTGAGTATATCATTCCGTTTTCTATTCATCCAGCAGATGCAGATCCACCAGTATTATTTAGAGAGGAGTATCATCAAAACCCTCAGCAGGAAATATGCGCAATGCATGTATGGACTGAGAAAGAGAATCCATCGGGATTGTTTTCTGACTGGAACCCGAATGTGTCGTGCCAACATGCGAATGATTGAAAACTCTGATTTGAATTAATACAGATTAAAGGCTCCTGTGATTCGGGAGCCTTTTTTTCTTATTCGAACGTGTGTTGAGTTGTACTATCAGTGCTTAACTGATCTGTTCTAACCAATCCGACAAATCCTCATTTCTTTAATCGATTAAGATTAGCACAGATTTGATTTCTACTCATGTAATGATCATAATTGATCGTATTTAAAAGTCATTCCGATTCATTGGCTGGTAATGGGCGTGCGTTTTATTTTAACAGGTAGTGCGGTAACTGTTAAATCGGTATGCTTAACTAATTACTACAATGAAACAAACCGGCCGGAGTCAGCTATCATTGTATAAATCAACTTATTAAACAGATAAAAAATCATGAGCAACGTTATTAAATACGGACT